>JAEUOJ010000180.1 GCA_016789495.1 Accumulibacter sp.
GACCGTGGCAAAAGTCAAGGGCCCGCAAGGCGACAGCGAATTTTTCATTGGTACTTATGCCGACATCAGCGAGCAAAAAGCCGCCGAGGAACGAATGCGCCAGGAAGCGTACCGCGACAGCCTGACCGGCTTGGCCAACCGTCTGCATCTGCAGAGCGCCTTGGCCCGTGCCTTGGCGCTCGCCCGCCGCGAGAAACGTGGCCTGGCCGTATTGTTCCTCGATCTTGACCGTTTCAAGGCGATCAACGACACCCTCGGCCATGCCGTCGGCGACAGCCTGCTGATTGCCATTGCTGGCCGGTTGAGCCAGTGTGTCCGCGCCAGCGATATCGTCGCCCGCCTCGGCGGCGACGAATTCGTCGTTGTCCTTTGCGACGATCAGAGTTGCGCCACCGCAGCACGCACCGCCGACAAAATTCGGCAACAACTGTCCTTGCCTTATCCCATCGATACTCATCTGGTAAATACCACGCCCAGCATCGGCATCAGCCTGTTTTCGCGGGACGGCACCGATCTGGCGACCCTGCTCAAGCACGCTGACGAAGCGATGTATCACGCCAAGTCGAGCGGCGGTGGTCGCTATATGTTTTATGCCGACCTCCCTGCCACCTGAACACGCCGCCAAGCCCCGCAAACGAATCGCCACGTCACCATCGGTCAATGACAACCCCAACCAGCAAATGCACATTAATGCAGAAACTAAAGAAATCGGATGAGCATAGGCCACCTCAAAATGTCATTGGCATGAAACAAGAAAGTGCAGCATGCTTTTGAGCCGTTTTATACTACGTACAGAGCGGCTGGCGACTGTGGTGTGAGGCGGCTATCGCTTACAACAATCTGACACCCCTCTCGCACTGGGCGACGCCTCCGTCATCGGAGCACTTTCAGCCGCCTAGCTCGTTTACTCGTCGATATTTCACGCCAGACACCCGCAAAGGAAGTGAACACGCAATGAAGACCCTACCGAAGCCGCAACGGACGACGGCCGAACGCCAGCCACCCCGTCTCGAGCCCTGGAAGCTGCTGGTCGTCGATGATGAAGCCGAGGTTCGACAACGGATCGAGCGCAACCTGAGCGATTTTTCATTCGCCAGCCGTCCGCTCGAAATCATCGAAGCCGCCTCGGCCCGCGACGCCCGACTCAAACTGCGCGAACATCGCGATATCGCCGTGGCACTGATCGATGCGATGGCCGAAAGCGACGACTCCGGCTTGAAGCTGGTCGAATTCATCCGGGAAAAACTCGGCAACCGCCTGATCCGTTTGATCATCGGCGTCGAACAGCCGGACGCGACGCTGGATCGTTCGATCATCGACGACTTTGACATCGACGTCTGTCAGGACAAGCGTCAACTGACCGCATCCAGGCTTTACACTACCGTCCGGGCCAGCATCAAAAGCTATCGTGACCTGCAAACCATCGAACTCAACCGCCTCGGCTTGACGCGGATTCTCGACATCACGCCGGAACTCTACAATCTGCACCGCGACCGCCTGGAGGACTATTTTCGTGGCGTGCTGATGCAGATCATTGGTATCTGCAACCTCGAACACTCCGGAATCATCTCGACCATCGACGGTTTGGTATCGACCATGGAGGGCGAGGACATCCGTATCCGCGCTGGCACCGGCGATTTCCGTACCGGCGCCGAAAGTGAATTTCGCCGACAACAAATCAGCGGCCTCTGTTCCCGGGTGGTGATCAACAACGAACATCCAAAGGAACTGCGCCACAACGCGATGGTCGTGCCGCTACGCGTCAAAGAGGAAATCCTCGGTTTCGTCTACCTCGAATTACGCGTCGAACTGACCGCCGAAGACCGCGAATTGATCGAGCGGATGGCCAATCAATGCGCCGCCGCACTGGATAACTTCCGCTTGCACCACAGCCTCGAGCAATCGTACGACGAAGCGATCGACATGCTCGGTCACATCGCCGAGTTCAAGGACAGCGCCACCGGCCGGCACATCCACCGCATCCAGGAATATACCCGCCGTCTAGCGATGGCCCTCGGTTGCCCGGAGAACGAGGCCGATCTCTACGCCAGAGCCAGTCGTCTGCACGATGTCGGCAAGGTCGGCATCTCCGATCATCTGCTGCGCAAAGCGGGCCCGCTCGACAACGACGAGATCAGCGCCATGCAGCGTCATACACGGATCGGCGACGCCGTACTCAGTCGCAGTGTCTCGCAAGGTGTCGCCCGAGTCATCGCCCTCTCACACCACGAGCACTGGGATGGCAGCGGCTACCCTAACGGCCTGCAGGGCGTCGAAATTCCTTTCGCCGCCCGCGTCGTCGCCGTTGCTGATGTCTTCGACACCCTGGTCAGCCAGCGTCCGTACAAAGAACCGTGGCACCCGGATCGCGCCGCCAGCGAAATCGAAGCCGGCAGCGGCACGCATTTCGATCCTCAGGTCGTCAAGGCTTTCATGCAGCTTTATCGTCAGCACGCTCTCGACGATTTGATCGAGTCAACCGAGTCCCTGCCGAGTGCAGTCCACGAAGCGATGAAATGGCGTGATTGACCGCGTTGCCCGGGGCCGGTGACGGCGCATCGCCGGCAGACCTCCGTCAAACGGTCTTCGGGTCGCTGAAGGACGGTGTGAGGACCACGCCAGTAACCGCATACCCGGAACACTGGCGTCGGCCGGAGTCTGTCCGACCGCTTTTGAGTCGCGGGCTCATCGGACCCGACTCCAGAGTCGGCGGTGTTGATCGATAGGGATCGATGGCAGGTTGGTGGGGGTCAATGCCCAGGCAACTCTCTTCTTCGAATACTTTCAGCCGTTTTCTGCGCGGCGATCCCGTAACTTCCCGCCCGGGGCTTTTTCGCCGACACTCTTCGGCTCCAGCACACTCGCCAGCGGGACACCACATTGTCAATCGACGACGCTTGCTCGAACGGGCCGCACTCGATTTATCCGAAGATTCTGTCGTAGCCGATGATCGGCCGATTGCCTGAAGCCCGTGTAACAACGGCTACCCGCCCGGCGAGGCCATCTTCGCCGAGGCATCGCTTCAGCCAATCATCGGGTCACTCTACCGAGGCCAGAGTGATTTCTTTGGCCAGGTCAAGCTGGGCACGCAAGGTTTGCCGGCTCGCCTTGAAACGGGTCAGGCGCAATCGGTCCAGGGTGATCGATTCCGGCAGGACCAACGCTTCCGGATCGACCTGTTCGTCGTTGATCCGGAACTCGTAGTGCAAATGCGAGTCGGTTGCCCAACCCGTCCGTCCGACATAGCCGATCACATCGCCCTGATGAACCCGAGTACCTTTGGCAATTCCTTCGGCGAATTCGTTGAGGTGCCCGTAAACCGTTGAATAAGTGGGATCGTGACGCAAGACGATCACATTGCCGTAACCATTCTGCGCTTCAGCGGCTTCGATGACCCCGTCAGCCACCGCCAAAACCTTGGTGCCGGTTGGTGCCGCATAATCCACGCCTTTATGCGCGCGCCACGTCTGAAAAATGGGGTGAAAGCGGGAGGCCGAAAAACCTGAAGTAACATGAGGATTTTCGACTGGCGCGTTCAGAAACGGCTTGCTCAAGCTTTTGCCATCAGCGTTGTAATAGGCGCCACGACCGGGTTCGAACTGAAACCAGTACGCCTGCTGGGTCCGGTGGCGATTACCCAGTTCCGCCGCCAGAATTCGACCGGTGCGAATTTCCTGACCACGATAGGCAAAGCTTTCATAGACCACTGAAAAACGATCGCCCTGGCGGAGCGCACGATAAAAACTGCCTTCATTGCCGAAGAGGCCGACCAACTGTGTCGCAATCGGTTCCGGAAGACCGGCCGCCTCGCTGGAACTGATGAATGAACCGCGGATTTCACCGGACTTGATCACCGTCCGCTGTTCGAGAGTCAGCGCTTGCTCAGCGCTGACGAAACGCTTGCCGATGCGATCCAGGCTCACCACGGTGTTCTTGTCGATCAATGGCAAGGACAGGTGGAGCAATTCCCCGGTGACGGAAATCCGGGCATTGACGATCATCCCGGGGCGGAGGTTGCTGGTGATCAGCGTGTGCGCCTTCCGATCCTTGCCGAGATGGTCGATCGCCTCACGGTCGCTGGCTCCCAGGCGGATCAGCAAACTGGCGACGGTATCGCTGGCCAGCACCCGCTCCTCATGGGCGAAAAAGGTGTCGTCCGAAGCAATAGGCAGAAGAGGCGGCGCCGGCAGTTGCTCAATGATCGTGGCTTGCGACGGAATGATATCGGTGGGTGGTGCGATGGCGAAGGCGGCGGCCATTCCCAACAGGGAAACCGCAGCCACTCCGGACAACGCCCAACGGTGACGAAACAGGCGGTCGAAGGCCGATTCAGAATACGGTAGAATTGTGCGCTTCTCGTTGTTCATAGGCAGGCTTGGAGCAAAGCTCACTAGCCTACCAAGAAATCGCCCTGACCAAAAGCCCTGACGGGTAAAAATTTGAGAGAAGCACGATGACCACGGTCGCAGAAGACCTCCAATACCTCAAACGCGGCTGCGAAGAATTGTTGATCGAAGCCGACATGCTGGAAAAGCTGAAGAGTGGCCGACCGTTGCGGATCAAGGCAGGCTTCGATCCCACTGCGCCCGACCTGCATCTGGGGCACACGGTCCTGATCAACAAACTCCGGCACTTCCAGGATCTGGGCCACCAGGTGCTGTTCCTGATCGGCGACTTCACCGGCATGATCGGCGACCCGACCGGCAAGAACACCACCCGTCCGCCGTTGTCCCGCGAGCAGGTGCAGGCCAATGCCGAAACGTATCAGCAACAGGTGTTCAAGATTCTTGATCCGGCAAAGACCGAGATTTGTTTCAATTCGACTTGGTTCGATTCATTCGGCGCCGCCGGCATGATCCAGTTGGCGTCCTTGCATACCGTCGCCCGAATGCTCGAGCGCGACGATTTTGCCAAACGCTACCGCGCGGGACAGCCGATCGCGATTCATGAACTGCTCTATCCGCTTTGTCAGGGTTACGACTCGGTGGCGATGCGCGCAGACGTCGAACTCGGTGGCACCGATCAGAAATTCAATCTGCTGGTTGGCCGTGAATTGCAGAAGCATTATGGCCAGGAGCCGCAATGTATATTAACCATGCCTCTGCTCGAAGGTCTGGACGGGGGCAACAAGATGTCCAAGTCGCTCGGCAACTATATTGGCATCACCGAGCCTCCGGGTGAAATGTTCGGCAAGCTGATGTCGGTGTCGGACGAATTAATGTGGCGCTATTATGAACTCCTGTCGTTCCGCAGCGTGGCGTCGATTGGCGTCCTGAGGAAAGAAGTGGCCGACGGGCGGAATCCACGCGACGCCAAGGTCCTGTTGGCCCAGGAAATCGTCGGGCGGTTCCATGGCCTGGTCGCCGCCGAGCAGGTGCTGACCGACTTCGAGGCCCGCTTTCGTCACGGCGCGATTCCCGAAAACCTTCCCGAGGTGTGTCTTGACGGTTCCGCGCAACCGATGACCCTCGCACAAGCCATGAAGCAGGCGGGGCTGACCTCAAGCACGTCTGAAGCCTGGCGGATGATCGATCAGGGCGGCGTCAGAATCGATGGCCAAAAGGTCAGCGATCGACATGCGCTGCTGGCCCGCCATTCATGCGTGGTCATTCAAGTGGGCAAACGCAAATTCGCCCGCGTGCATCTCGACTAAACAGTCGCTGAATCCGGCATGGCAGCGGATTCAGCGCGGTGGTCGGCGTTAACTATTGCCGTTATCCAGGAAGCTGCGCAGCTTGTCCGATCGCGACGGGTGCCGGAGCTTGCGCAGCGCTTTGGCTTCGATCTGGCGGATTCGTTCACGGGTGACGTCGAATTGTTTGCCGACTTCCTCGAGCGTATGGTCGGTATTCATTTCGATGCCAAAACGCATGCGGAGCACTTTGGCTTCGCGCGGGGTCAGGGTATCGAGAACGTCCTTGGTAATGAAGCGCAAACTGGAATAAAGTGCCGCTTCGGTGGGCGCCAGTGTCGCCTGATCTTCGATGAAATCGCCGAGGTGCGAATCGTCGTCATCGCCGATCGGTGTTTCCATCGAGATCGGCTCCTTGCTGATCTTCAGGATCTTGCGGATTTTTTCCTCGGGCATCTCCATTTTCTTGGCCAGGGTCGCCGGATCGGCTTCCATGCCGGTTTCCTGTAGGATTTGCCTGGAAATGCGGTTCATTTTGTTGATCGTTTCGATCATATGCACCGGAATGCGGATGGTCCGCGCCTGATCGGCGATCGAACGGGTAATCGCTTGCCTGATCCACCAAGTGGCGTAAGTCGAGAACTTGTAACCCCGCCGGTATTCGAATTTATCGACCGCTTTCATCAGGCCGATGTTGCCTTCTTGGATCAGGTCGAGGAATTGCAGTCCACGGTTGGTGTATTTCTTGGCAATCGAAATCACCAGACGCAGGTTGGCCTCGGTCATTTCACGTTTGGCGCGTCGCGCCTTGGCTTCACCGGTCGACATCTGCTTGTTGATGTCCTTCAACTCGCGCAGCGGAATACCGATACGATCCTGCAAGGCGAGCAACTTGCGCTGTTCCTCCTTGATGTTCGGCGCGTTGCGCGACAGAATCGCGCCGTACGTTTTGCCCGCCGCAGCGATTTCCGCATCCACCCAGCCGATATTCAGTTCGTTGCCCGGAAAAACCTTGATGAAATGTGGGCGCGGCATGCGCACGGTGTCTACGCAGATCCGCTGGATCTTCCGTTCACAGCCGCGAGCTTCCTCGACCATCGCCCGCACTGAATCGCACAGCCGCTCGATGGTCTTGGAGGTGAAACGAATGCCCATCATCGCCTCGGAGATGGCCTCCTGCAATTTGAGGTAGTCCTTGTCCTGGGAGCCTTTTTGCACCAGCAGCAGATGCGCCTGCAGATAATGCTCACGGATCACCGCCAATCGTTCGAGCCCGTCAGTCTTCAGCTTGAGCAAGGTCGCGGCGGCGGCGGCGCCTTCGGCTGCTTCGGCGCTCTCTTCGTCTTCGTCGTCGGGAACCGGGAGTTCGTCGGTCAATTCCTCGAGGGTGCCTTCGGTCTCGGGATCGATCAGCCCATCGATCAGTTCGTCGATGCGCATTTCATCGTTAGCGATCTTGTCGGCGCAATTGACGATCTCGGCGATGGTCGTCGGGCAGGCCGAGATGGCCTGGATCATGTGTTTAAGGCCGTCCTCGATCCGCTTGGCGATTTCGATTTCACCTTCGCGGGTCAACAATTCGACCGAGCCCATTTCCCGCATGTACATCCGGACCGGGTCGGTGGTCCGGCCGAATTCGGAATCGACCGTCGACAACGCCTGCTCAGCCTGTTCCTCGACATCGGCATCGTCGGCGCCGGCTGCCGGAGTGGCATCGGACATCAGCAGCGTCTCGGCATCGGGTGCCTCGTCGTAAACCTGGATGCCCATGTCGTTGAAGGTGCTGATGATGCTTTCGATCTGCTCGGCATCGACGACGTCATCGGGCAGATGGTCGTTGATTTCGGCATAGGTCAGGAAACCTCGCTCCTTTCCCAGCTTGATCAGCGTCTTGAGACGCATTTTTCGCGTCTCGTCGTCTACCGGTGTCGGTGGTGTTCCGACCTGCGCCAGCAGCTCTGCGGTGGCCTTGGCTTTCGCCGTCTTTGCCGTTACGATTTTTTCCCGTGCCATGACCAATTCCCGGATAGCGTTATTCTGGAAAAACCATTAATTCTATCACTCTTTGCGTTCATCGGACGCAGCCTGCACACTGCCGCCGCCGCGGATCGCCTGCAGATAGCGTTGCTTCTCTTCGCCTGACAGACCGCCCACACCGAGCCGGCGAGCTTTGTCTTGCAAGGGTTCCAGCGCGCGTTTCATTTCGTTGTCCCGTAGCTGTCTGAGCGCACCGGCGAACTCTTCGTCGATCGCTTCTTCGGCAAACGGCAGCTCCAATAGTTCAGCCGCCGCTGCTTGCAAAATACCTTCATGCCCGCTGCCGCGCAGTCTTTCGAGCAAAGCCGGATAGGCCGGCGGTTGGTCGCCGCTGCGGCCAATCGTTTCACACAATTGACGCAGAGCCTGCGCTTCCTGCGAAGTCGCCGAGAGCAGGTGCAGCGGCAAAGCGCCCGCCAATTGCGGTTTCTGCAACACCAAAGGCAGCAGCCGACGGATTATCGACGGCGGGGTCGGACGGGGCGCTCGGACGGGCGCTTGTCCGATGACCGGGCGCAAATTGCATAGTCGTTCGACTTCGGCCTGCGAAAAACCGCTGATGCTCGCCAAGCGCTTGACCAACTGCAAGCGCAGCAATAGCGAGGGCAATCGACTCAATAGCGGCTTGGCGTCTGCAATCAGTTTAGCCCGTCCTTCGGCACTGGTCAGTTCGCAATGGCTGGCCACCTCGCGCAGCATGAAATCGGACAACGGCATGGCGTGGTCGATCAATCTCCGAAAAGCGTCTTGGCCTTCCCGACGAACGAAACTGTCGGGATCGTCGCTTTCCGGCAAAAAAACGAAATTGATCGATTTTTTTTCCGTCAATAGCTCCAGGCTATTTTCCAGTGCGCGCCACGCCGCTTTGCGACCGGCGGCATCGCCATCGAAACAAAATATCAATTGATCGGCCTGTCGGAGCAGCTTTCGAACATGCGTCGTGGTGGTCGCCGTGCCGAGAGCGGCGACCACGTTGCAAATGCCGTGTTGCGCCAACGCCACCACATCCAGGTAACCCTCGACCACAATCACCGTTTCGCTCTGGCGGATGGCCGCACGCGCTTGGGTAAGGCCGAAAACCTCGTTGCCTTTTTCGAACAGTGGCGTTTCAGGTGAATTCAGATATTTAGGTTCGCCAGCCCCGATCACTCTGCCGCCGAAAGCAATGACTTCGCCTTTCTGGTTGAAGATCGGGAAAATCACGCGATCGCGAAACCGGTCGTACAAACGTCCTTTGTCGTTCTTAATGACCAACCCGACCAATTGCAGGTCGGGGTGGCCATAATCCTCGAAAACCTGGGCCAGACTTTGCGGGTTTGCCGGAGCGTAGCCGATGCCGAACTGACGAGAAATTTCTCCACCGAGTCCGCGCTCCTTGAGATAGGCAATCGCTTTTTGAGATTGCTTGAGTTGCTGCCGATAGAATTGGCTGGCGCGGGCCATCAGTTCAGTCAGGGCCGACGATGAAACACGCGGCATTTGCGAGGACGGTGGACCCGCCTCCTCGGGAACGGTCAAGCCTGCGCGGTGCGCCAGGTCCTTCACCGCCTCGACAAAGCCGAGACCGGCATATTCCATCAGGAAGCCGATCGCCGTTCCGTGCGCGCCGCAGCCGAAGCAATGGTAGAACTGTTTGCTGGGACTGACGGTGAATGACGGCGATTTCTCCGCGTGAAAGGGGCAGCACGCGGCAAAGTTGGCGCCGGCTTTTTTCAAGGGGACGTAGCCGTCGATCAGGTCGACGATATCGATACGCTGCAGCAATCCCTGAATGAATGTATCCGGAATCATCGTGGCCGACGCGTGATCAGCGGTAAGCCAAGCGCAACAAGCGCTTAGCGGCTGGCAAGACGGCGCTTGACCAAGCGTGAAACTTCACCCATGTCGGCGCGTCCGGCCAAGGGCGTCCGTAGCGCGGTCATCACTTTGCCGATCTCGCCAGCGCCGGCACCGGTCGCGGCGATGGCCTGTGTGATCGCGATTTCAATTTCTTCGCCAGACAATCGGGCCGGCAGATAGCCGGCAAGCAACTCGGCTTCGAAAGTTTCCTGGGCCACCAGATCATCGCGGCCCGCCATGGCAAATTGGCTGATCGAGTCCCGCCGCTGCTTGAGCATTTTGTCGATCACCAGCGTGACCGCTTCATCGTCAAGCTGGCAACGTCCGTCGACTTCTTTTTGTTTGATCTCGGCCATCAAAAGCCGAATCGCGCCGAGTTTTCGGGCATCGCGGGCACGCATGGCCACCTTGAGATCGTCGTTGATCCGTTCCTTAAGGGTCATCGTCACTCGATACCTCCCTTCGCAGAGGGTCGGGCAGCACTTGGCGGCTCGACTGGCTTGCGCACCACGTACGCCACCAGGAGTTTGCCAGCCAACATTCTCTGCTGCAGATGTTGAGCCATAAACGCCAATAGCCGCCTGCTCGACAACAGGCGGCCGGAAAAAGCGCCAGCGAAAATGAAAAATCAGTACAGCTTGGGGGGCAAGGTCTGGCTGCGCATCCGCTTGTGATGACGCTTGACGGCCGCCGCCAACTTGCGCTTGCGCTCGGCCGTCGGCTTTTCGTAAAACTCGCGTGCGCGCAACTCGGTCAACAAGCCGGTTTTTTCGACAGTACGTTTGAAGCGACGAATGGCGACCTCGAACGGCTCGTTTTCCTTAACGCGGATAGCTGGCATTGACTCTTCCCAAGTGTAGAGATTCGATAAAACAGTGCGCCCAGGATTGCGTAAGCCATCCTTGGGCTCCAGTAACAACTCCGAATCAGGAATCTGGCCGGGCCCGGACAGACTTTGAGGCTTGTTGGTGGGGTGGTGTCCCACGAGCAAGCGTCGTCCTGCGCAGATACAGGCCAGAGAGAGCCTGTCGGAAAATCCTGGTGGGTCGGGCGAGACTCGAACTCGCGACCAATGGATTAAAAGTCCACTGCTCTACCGACTGAGCTACCAACCCCCGAAAAACGCGGCATTCTAAAGAGCTTGCCAAATTCTGTCAACGACCGCATGGCCTTGGTCTGCGATCGCTAGATCGGCTCGCCTTCTGCCGCCAAACATTGTCGGACTAGCGAAGAGCAATCCGCTGCATCCGGCAGCGGTGACCACTGCTGCCGGCAATGACTGAAGCGTCCGGTGTGGCACACGACACCTGCCAGCGGGTGAGTCGCCTCCAGACCGTCAGGCCAATGAGGCGGGGCACGAGAATCCCGGCCATGCCTTCATGGTCGCCTGACCGCTCTTCCCTGCCCCTGAACCGAGATCAATTGTTCAGCGGTTTGATGACACGTTTGACGGCCGGATCCTCGGGATGCGGATGGATCATGAAGCCGAGCTTGGTCATCAGGTTGAACATTTTGGTATTCATCGACAGCACGTCACCGACGATCGTCCGATAGCCTTTTGCCCGGGCGCAGTCGATCAAGGCACTCATCAGCTTGCGACCGACGCCATGCTTTTGCCAGTCGTCGGCAACAGCCAGAGCGAATTCGACCGATTCGCCGTCCGGATTGGTGACGTAGCGCGCGACGCCGATCTGCACTTCCTTGCCATCGCTGTCGAAGATCGTCGCCACCAGCGCCATTTCGCGGTCGTAGTCGATCTGCGTGAAGCGGACCAGCATCGTCTGCGTCAGCTCGCGGATGGTATCCATGAAGCGGTAGTATTTGCTCTCTTCGGACATGCCAATGACGAACTGTTGCTCGCGCTCGGCGTCTTCCGGACGGATCGGGCGGATGGTCACCACGCGGCCGTCGGGCAATTCCCATTCCTGGATCAGATGCACCGGATAGGGGTGGATGGCCATGTGCGAGTAGCGGTCGCC
This sequence comes from Accumulibacter sp., assembly GCA_016789495.1. GTDB lineage: Bacteria > Pseudomonadota > Gammaproteobacteria > Burkholderiales > Rhodocyclaceae > Accumulibacter. Next base: position 11,488 of record JAEUOJ010000180.1, read on the forward strand.
CGAGGGCGCGGCATAGTCGATGACGATCCGCGCATCGGCGGCGATGGCGCCATTTTCATCGACGATCAGCGGGTTGAGATCGAGTTCCTGCAACCAGGGGAGCTCACAGATCATTTGCGAGACGTGCAGCAGGACATCTTCAAGCGCCTCTAGATTCACCGGCGGCATGTTGCGGAACTCGCCAAGCAATTTCGAGGCGCGCGTCGAGCGGATCAGGTCGCGCGCCAGAAAGCGGTTGAGCGGCGGCAGGGCGACGGTACGGTCGCTGAATACCTCGACTTCGGTGCCGCCAGCACCAAACGTGATGATCGGCCCGAAAATCCGGTCACGACTGATGCCGATCATCAGTTCGCGGCCATTCGGGCGGGCCAGGTAAGGCTCGATCGACAACCCGGTGATCCGTGCCGTCGGATGGCGCTTCTTGACCGTTTCGATGATGTCGTGATAAGCGTTGCGTGCCGCCGGAGCATTGGTGATGTTCAGACGGACACCGCCGACTTCGCTCTTGTGCACGATATCCGGCGAATCGATTTTCATGGCAATCGGAAAACCGATCTGTTCGGCGAGCAGCAGCGATTCGGTCGGCGTATGCGCGACCATCGTCTGCGCGACGGGAATGCGGAAAGCGCGCAGCACGGCTTTCGATTCCATTTCCGAGAGCAGTTTGCGACGTTCGTGGAGCACCGCTTCGATCAGCATCTTGGCGCCTTCGGTTTCCGGACGCGAATGCTTCGACAAGGGCGCTGGCGTCTGCAGCAAAAGCTTCTGGTTCCAGTAGTAGGTCGAGACGTGGTAATACAGTTCGACCGCCGTCTCCGGCATGCGGAACGACGGAATCCCCGCATCCTCGAGCAAGGCGCGCGCTTCGGCGACTTGCTGCTCGCCCATCCAGCAGGTGAGGATCGGCTTGGCGGTCAGCAGATCGACTTCGATCACCGCTTTGGCCACTTCCAGCGGGTTGGTCATCGCTTGCGGCGAAAGCATGACCAGAACGCCGTCGACCGCGTCGTCCTCGGCAACCGCCAGGATCGCGTCGTGGTAGCGCTTCGGTGTCGCGTCGCCTTCGATGTCAACCGGGTTCCGCTGTGACCAAGTCGTCGGCATCGTCGCGTTGAGTGCCTGCATGGTGCTCGGCGACAGTTCGGCCAAGGGAATCTCGAGATCGCCAGCCCGGTCCGCGGCCATCGCCCCCGGTCCGCCTCCATTGGTAATGATCGCCAGCCGTTTACCCTGCGGACGGAACTTCGAGGCCAAGGCTTTGGCCGCGTAGAACAGTTGCCCGATGTTCTTGACCCGGACGACGCCGGCGCGACGCACGGCGGCGTCGAAAACGGCATCCGAACCGCTGGCAACGCCGGAGTGCGTCTCCACCGCCGCCAGACCGCCGGCGTGCCGGCCGGCCTTGAGCAGCACGATTGGCTTGATCCGCGCCGCCGAGCGCAAGGCGCTCATGAAGCGCCGTGCGTCCCGAATCCCCTCTACATAAAGCAGGATATAATGGGTGGTGTTATCGTAAATCAGGTAATCGAGGATCTCGCCGAAATCGACATCAGCGGTACCCCCCAGGGAGATGACGCTGGAAAAGCCAATCCGGTCGCTGGTTGCCCAATCGAGGACCGCCGAGCAGATGGCGCCCGATTGCGAAACCAACGCCAAGTGGCCGTTATTGGCCTTGACCCGAGCAAAGGTGGCATTGAGACCCAGGCTTGGGCGGATGATCCCCAGACAGTTCGGACCAAGGACACGAACGCCGTAGCTGCGGGCGATTTCCATCATCTTGCGCTCAAGCGCCGCGCCGGAATGACCGGCTTCAGCGAAACCGGAGGTGATGACGATCGCGTTTTTGACGCCGCTACGACCACACTGCTCGATGATCTTCGGCACCGTTTGCGAGCGGGTGACGACGATTGCCAACTCGACGCGGGCGCTGATTTCTTCGATCGATTTATACGCCTGGACACCCTGGACGGTGTCGTGCGCCGGATTGATCGGGTACAGCCGTCCCTTGTAGCCCGAGTCGAGGATATTTTTGAACAAAACGTTGCCGACGGAGCCTTCTCGTTCAGATGCGCCAATGACGGCAACCGACTTGGGTTCGAAGAGCGTCGTAAGATAATGATTTTCTAACATGATGACTTTGTTTCTTTAGTGCGTGAACGAACGCACGGGGTTGATGTTGCACTGCATCAATTTACCATAGACCATCCGACAAGTCTCCTGCCGCCATTCGTACTTGAGCAAGTTGGCGGCAAAACTGGCCTGGCGGCAGATTTTTTCCGGCGTTTTGCGCGAAAGACCCACGCAATTTGCGCAAAACGACGGAAAAAGCTGCGCTTTTCGCCACTTTTTCCGCGTCTACCCACCAAGTCCGACGACAGGCGGCTAGACTGACGTCGATATAACCACCAGCCGATGACTCTCTTCACATTAGAACAAACCACTGCTGACTGCGGGAATGCCGGCTATTTCGCACGAATCTCCGCGCCGCGCCACTCGGTTCAGCCGGCTAGCGGTAAACCGCCAGGATCTGCAAGTTCGCTGTCGATCTGGATGTCGGACTGCAGAAGGCGATGCACCGGGCACTTGTTGGCGATGGTCAACAGGCTGGCGCGCTGTGCGCTGGTCAATTCGCCGTCGAGGGAGATCTTCCGGCGGATGTGATCAATTTTACCGCCATCGGCCTTTTCAATTTTGTCAAGAGTCAGCGCGACTTGCACGCCAGTCAGCGGCATTTGTTTGCGCTCCGCATACATCCGCAAAGTGATCGATGTACAGGCGCCGAGCGCAGCGAGCAGGAAGTCGGTCGGCGCAGGTCCGGCGTCATCACCGCCGAGCGACTCAGGCTCGTCGGCGAGCAGGTGGTGCTTGCCGATACGCACCGTCTGTTGATAACGTCCTTGTCCGTTCTCGCCGACGACGATGGGAGCAGCGTCCGCTGCCGCAGGTTTCGAGGACATGTTATTTCTCCACAAGATAGAAGTATGGTTACGCATTCTAGGGCATGGTTTGGCCGGGACAAGCGCTGATGAGCGAATCTTTACAAACCGCCGCTCCGTCACCGTGGGTCTGCCGTTTTGCGCCGCTGATCCCGCCGGCCAGCGACGTGCTGGATCTGGCTTGCGGCCATGGGCGACACAGCCGCCTGCTCGCCGGGCTGGGTCATCGTGTCGAAGCCGTCGATCGTGACCCTCAGGCGCTGGAGTCCTTGCGCGGTCTTGCCGGGATCAACACGCGATGGATCGATCTGGAAGATGGCGACTGGCCGTATGGCGACGGCGTCTTTGCCGGCATCGTGGTCAGCAATTATCTCTTCCGGCCGCGCCTCGACCGCTTGCTGGCCGCCTTGGCCGACCCCGGGCTGCTGATCTACGAAACCTTTGCACGGGGTAACGAGCGTCATGGGCGGCCGAGCAACCCGCATTTTCTGTTGCAGCCGCAGGAAAGCATCGACTGGGTGCGACAACGCGATTGGCGCCTGGTGGCTTTCGAGGAGGGCTACATCGAGCAACCGCGGCCCGCGGTGGTGCAGCGGCTGTGCGCCGCGCGTGGTCAACTCAGGGTGTGCTTGTGACGATACGGCGCGCCAGGCTTTCAATGCCAGCCGGATGCAGATCGGTGGTGGTCAGCGTCAGTGGCGCGCCGTAACCGGCGTAGTTTTGCGTCTGCGAGCGACGATAGAGCGGGTCGTAATGCAGCGTTAGCAATTCTCGGACCAGTTCCCGCCACTTGCGCTGCGCCAAGTAATCGCGCCAGCGTCGAAAAGTTTCCGCGCTGTGCAGCGGCTGCAAAGTGGACAGACGCGACGCCAGCCAGTCCGGGGCGGCGGTGAAATACTGGTAATCGGCGAGCAGGAAGTCGACGCGCGCATCGAAATCAGCAACGATTTCGAGACAGCGGGCGGCACGCATGGCGCCAATCATCGCCATTGGTAGATGCAAGGTGCCGATTTTTCGGCTTTCGGCCTCGACATAGACCGTCCGTTGCCGGTCGAAAGCGCGCAAGGCGGCAAGCAGCTTCGATTCGAACTGTTTTTGCGACGGCTGTGGGTAGCCGGGCAGCGCACCGAGCACCGAGCCTTTGTGACAGGCCAGGTTCTCGAGGTCGAGCACTTGTTCGCCCAAGCCGGCGATCGCCTGTAGCACGCGGCTCTTGCCGCTACCGGTCGCGCCGCAGAGTACGGCCAGGGTCAGTTTGCCGGGCAGGTCGACCAGATTGTCGATCACCAGACGGCGGTAGGTCTTGTACCCGCCGTCGAGTTGCTGCGCATCCCAGCCGATGCGTCGAAAAATGTGCGTCAGCGCGCCGCTACGCTGACCGCCGCGCCAGCAGACGATCAACGGATGCCAGTTTTTCGGACGGTCGAGAAAGTGCTTCTGCAAATGACTGGCGATGTTCGCCGCGACGTAGGCGGCACCGATCTTCCGGGCTTCGAAAGGAGAAACCTGTTTGTAAAGCGTTCCCACCTCGGCGCGTTGTCGGTCGTCGAGCACCGGATGGTTGGACGACCCCGGAAGATGGTCCTCAGTAAACTCCGCCGGCGAACGGACGTCGATGATTTCGTCGAATGAAGCCAGAGCGTCTAGATTTTCGAGAGTGAACGTTTCGTGTTTCATGCCGTTCCGCCAGGGAAAGAGGGCCAAGCCAAGGGAAGCCAGCTATTTCAGCAACGGCGCGAGAGCCGGCCAGAGCGTATCGAGGATCACCTTCTGCGCTTCGGCGGTCGGATGCAGATTGTCGGACTGGAAATATCTGCTGTCAGTAGCGATACCGGCAAGCATGAAATCGACCAGCGCCGTTTTACGAGCTTTGGCCACTTCGCCGAAAACCGCTCGGAACTGCTCGGCGTAGGGGCCGTAGTTGGGCGGAATGCGCTGGCCGAGCAGCAGCACCCGAGCCTTCCGTTGTTGCGCGCTGCGGATGATCGTCGTCAGGTTGTCGCGCAATGCGTCGACCGGTAAGCCGCGCAAGCCATCATTGGCGCCCAGGGCGACGATCACCACCTGCGGCTGGTGTTTGAGCAGAAGGGGCTCGATCCGGGTCACCCCGCCGCGGCTGGTCTCGCCGGAAATGCTGGCATTGACCACGGTATAATGATATTGCATGTCCTGCAGCCGTTTGCCGAGCAGAACCGGCCAAGCCGCGTCCTGGCGGAGTCCGTAGCCGGCGGACAGAGAATCGCCGAATACCAGGATCGTCGGTACCGCCTGCGATAATGGAGCGAAAATCAGCAGCGTGGCCAACAGCCAGCAACGGAATATCAGGAAAGTACGCATGGTCAATGAGACCTCAATCGTTCTACAGGTTCGCGCGCTCGGCAAACGGGTCGATAACGGCGGCGAGCCATTGACCATTTTGCACGAGAATTCGTTTGTCGTCGCGGGCGGTGATACGGTGGCCATCATTGGCGCCTCCGGCTCCGGGAAATCGACGCTGCTCGGTCTGCTCGCCGGTCTCGACCAGCCGAGCAGCGGCACGGTGATCCTGGCCAATCAGGATCTCGGCCGCCTGGACGAAGACGCCCGCGCCATCCTGCGCGGGCGCCTGATCGGTTTCGTTTTTCAAAACTTTCAGTTGCTGCCGTCGTTTACCGCGCTCGAAAACGTGATGTTGCCACTGGAACTGGCCGGCGCCGCCAACGCCCGCGGCGAGGCCGAATTCTGGCTCCAGCGAGTCGGGCTGGCGCATCGGCTGCACAATTATCCGAAACATCTTTCCGGCGGCGAGCAGCAGCGCGTCGCCCTGGCCCGTGCTTTCGCTCCCAGTCCGCAACTGGTGCTTGCCGACGAACCGACCGGCAACCTCGACGCCGCCACCGGCCATCAAATCATCGAACTGATGTTCGCCATCAACGCTGAACGCGCGACGACGCTGCTGCTCGTGACCCATGACGAGGAGATCGCCGCCCGTTGTTCGCGGCGCCTGCGGATGCACGCCGGCGAACTGGAAGAAACGTTCTGATTCATTGCCCGCGCGCAGAGGTTCTTCGGACGATGCGCACGGTAGGACGACCTGACCGGAACAGCCGGCAATTGGCGAGTGGCATCAAACCGCTTGCCGTCGACCGGACGCCAATATGCCGGCGGCGGCCTGGACGCCGCTGCGCATCGCCGCTTCGAGCGTCGCCGGATATTCGGCACAAAGATAGTCGCCGGCCAGCCACAGCCCGGCACGACCACTGCGGGCGGTCGGACGCGGCAGTCCTGACCGGCAGGCGTAGGTGGCGCGCTGTTCGCGAATCACTTTCATCCACCGGAACGCTGGCAACGGTCGGCCCAAGGCGGCCACCAGCTCGTGGTGCAAGGTGGTCGCCAACGCCGGGTCGTCGAGTCGCTGCCAGACGCCGCGACCGCTGAGCACGAAAGCCAGCACTCCGGCCGTGCCGCCTAACGCGCCGCGATCGAAAACCCACTGGCCGATTTGCGGCCCGCCAAAGGGTGCCAAGCCGATCATCGGCGACGGCAGGCGCATCCCGGACGAATAAGCGCAGTAAACTGTGGCGATCGGTTCAAAAGCGTAACCGGAGAGAAGCCTTGCCACGTCGGCGGTCAGCGGGTGTGGCTGGAGCAGCCTGCCAGCGTGTTGTGGCGCAACCGCCAACACCGTGGCATCGAAGCGCTCGCCGGCCACGTCGGGTAACTGATCGAGCGAGCGTATGCGGCTATTCAAGCGGACGACTCCGCCATGGGCGCCAATGAATCGCGCCGCCGCTGTCGGCCACAAGCGGTCGAGGTCCACCGCCGGCAGCAGCAGATCGGTGGCGGCACGCTCCCCTCCCAAACTGTCGCGCAACGTGTTCAGAAAGATCTGCGCCGAGGCCTCCTCCGGCGGGGTATTCATCGCCGCCAGGCAAAGCGGTTCCCATAAAAAGTGGCGCAGGGTGCCGGATTGACCATGGCGATCGAGCAGCGCAGTCACCGTTTCATCGGTAGTCAAGCGATAGCCGTCGCGTTGCAGATGACGCATGAAGCGCACCGCCACCCAGGCCTCGCGCAGGCCGATGCCGCGAGCCGTCAGCAGCCCGACAGCCAGATGCCAGGGTGCCGGCAGCCGGGGCAGGCGGAGCTGGAAGGAGGCTTTCTTGCCGTGGAGGAAAACGATTTCCAGCGGCAGGCGCTTGAGTACTTGCGTTGGCTCGGCGCCGACCAGCCGCAGCAAGCGCAAGGTTTCGCGATACGCGCCGAGCAACAGATGCTGCCCATTGTCCAGCGTCTGTCCGTGCATCGTGACACTGCGCGCCCGGCCGCCGAGTTGTCTGGCCGCTTCAAAAACGCAGACCTGCACCCCGGCGGCGGCCAGTTCGACGGCAGCGGCCAAACCGGCCCAGCCACCGCCGATCACCGCCACCTTCATCCGCGCACCCAGGTGCGCCAGGCGATCCACAATTTGCGCAGCGGGGTCAGAGAGGTGCGCTGGCTGAGTACTTGGCAGCCGTCACGGCGGATTTCGTCGAGCAGCGTACGATAAATCGCCGCCATCACCAGCCCGGGTCGCTGCGCTTGTCGGTCGCCAGCCGGCAGGGCGGCCAGTGCCTGTTCATACAGGTTCTCCGCGCGTTCGATCTGAAATTCGATCAGACGCCTGAAATTGTCGCTGTAGCGAGCGTCGAGAATCGTCGCCGCTGGCACCTCGAAACGCTGCAATTCGTCGATCGGTAGATAGATCCGCCCTCGGCGCGCATCCTCGCCGACGTCGCGGATGATATTGGTCAACTGGAACGCCATCCCCAGGTCGTGGGCATACTTCTGCGTCCGGCGATCCTGGTAGCCAAAAATTTCCGCCGCCAGCAAGCCGACGACGCTGGCCACTCGATAGCAATACAGCGACAACGCCTTGAAATCGAGGTAGCGCGATTGTTGGAGGTCCATGGCCATGCCGTCGATGATTTCCTGCAATTGTTCCTCAGGCAGATTGAAGTTGGCGCAGGCGGTCTGCAGCGCCTGCGTAACCGGATGCCGCGGCGAGCCCCCATGGATGCCGGCCACTTCGCTCCGCCACCACGCCAGTTTGGTCGCCGCAACCTGCGGGTCCTGGCACTCATCGACGACATCGTCCACCTCGCGGCAAAACGCGTACAGCGCGGTGATCGCCTGTCGCTTGACTGGAGGAAGGAACAAGAAACTGTAATAAAAGCTTGAACCGCTGCTTGCCGCCTTCTGCTGGCAATACTCGTCGGGATTCATTCGCGTTCTCGGCAGATCGACACAACGAGCATTCTCACATGACTGACATCGTCATCGCACGTCCGCTCAATCGCAGCCAATCGCTCAAGCGTAACACCGGCCGATGCTGGAAGACGTCGCCGCGCACCGCGGTAATTCGCTCGAGGATGCGCAGCCCGCCCTGAATGGTCAAGCGGATTTCCCAACCGAGACGGCCCGGCAACTGCCTGACCAGCGGCGCGCCGTCGAGCAGCAGATGGCGCGTCCGGGCGATTTCGAAATCGAGCAGCGCCGCCCAGTCCTCGTTCCAGTTTCCGGCAGCAATCTGCGATTCGGTAATACCGAAACGGCGCAAATCCTCCTGCGGCAGATACACTCGCCCCTTGCGCCAGTCGATAGCGATGTCTTGCCAGAAATTGATCAGTTGCAGCGCCGTGCAGATGCAATCCGAACGCCGCAACTGCTCCTCGTCACAACGATCGACAAGATGCAGCACCAAGCGCCCGACCGGGTTGGCCGAACGCCGGCAATAGTCGAGCAGTTGCCGAAAATCCTCATAGCGGCTTTGCCGCACGTCTTGCGCGAACGCGTCGAGCAAATCGAGGAATAGTTCGGTCGGCAGACGCCACTGTCCGATCACCTGCGCCAAATCGACAAAAGCGCTGGTTGCCGGCGGCAACCCCGCGGCGATGCGCTCGATCTCCGCCCGATACGCTGCCAGCCCCTGCAAGCGCTGTGAGGCACTGACCTCGCCCTCGTCGGCCAGGTCATCGGCGCCACGCGCAAAGCGATAGATCGCTTCGATCGGTTGGCGCAACCGACGCGGCAGCAACAACGAGGCCACCGGAAAATTTTCGTAGTGATCGACAGGCATTTTCAGGCGAAACAGCCAGTGAGTTCCATGCGCAATCGCCAGCCACTGTGCCGACGCGCTTCTTTCAAGCCGACCACATTGTTTCGGCCCGCCTCTCCATTCGCCGCCACATCGGCAAAAAACAGCCGTTCGGCAGCGATCAAGGCTGACAGTATAGGATGGTCACGGTTAAAATGCGGTATTGGTCTGGTACGCGTCAAGACAGGCATTTCCCGACGCGACGCCAACCGCGGCAGTGCCCAGGTGGCGAAATTGGTAGACGCAGCAGGTTTAGGTCCTGCCGCCGCAAGGTGTGGGGGTTCGATTCCCTTCCTGGGCACCATCGACTTTTCAGTCGTCTTTGCGCACAAAGCAAAAATACTAAAAAAAACAATTTGATAGTTGCTCCGCTGTTTGTTTTTCTTGCCCACAAGACAAAATAAATGAAGCGGCTCGCTACGCACGAGTCCCCCACAATTTACGCAGGGCATCAGTCAAGCTCTACTGAGGCAAGTGGCGAGCGCAGATTTTTTGCTCGGCGTTCGCGAATCGCAGTGCTGCCGGACAAAGCGCCAACCGTACCGTGCTACGCCGCAAGACGCCCGATCCGATGTAACAGGAGCGGTGGGGCTTGTTGCTCGCGCACTTCGCGACCCGGCGACTGATGGCGCAAGGGACGTGGGATCGTGGTTTAGCCCCGGAGCGCCTCCGCTTTAGCCATGCCTGCAATTCTTCGGCTGCCCCCGCCCAATCGCCGGCATTGACCCGGCGCCACAAGGTGCTCGCCATGTGGCGGATCGTTTCCCGCTTGGACAGAAGTCGGCGATTGCCGCGTGTTTGTCCTCATCAAAACACAGTACCGGTGACAGGTTGTCGGTGACCCTGGTGGATACTTTGACGTCAGTCGGCACATGATCCCGGCCATCCGCCCGAGATCCTTGACGAACCCGGCGCCGTCCTGGCCGAGTACGGTGGCAAACCTCGGGTTATTCAGGTGACCTAAAATCAGTGGATTGATCGTCAGGCGGATTGTCTATGCCCATCCTTCAAGATACTGATCCGTTAATGAACACGGCCCCAGATCTGAGGCCGTGTTTTTATGGCGGAAGCGGTGAGATTCGAACTCACGGAGGGTTTCAGCCCTCGGTGCTTTTCAAGAGCACTGCCTTAAGCCACTCGGCCACGCTTCCATCTAATGATGTTGTTCGTTGGTCACTCATTATAGGGCACCTCGAAACAACTGAATCGCCCCGGGTTTCGTAGAGGCTCCGGAGTTTAAGTGCGGGCGTGCTGTGCCTGCGTGGTGAGTTGCTGATAATACAGAGTCTCAGCCTCGGCAGGTGGTACGTAGCCGAGGGATTCAAGGAGTCGTTGATCGTTGAATCAGCTGACCCACTCGAGGTTGGCCAGTTCGAGTGATTCGACGGTTTTCCATGGTGCGCGGCGATGGGTCTTTGTAGAGGCCGTTGATGGTTTCAGCCAGAGCGTTGTCGTAGCGGTCGCCTTGGCTGCCGACCGAGGGTTCGATGCCGGTCTCGGCCAGCCCGCTCGGTGTAGCGGATGGACGCGTATTGCGATCCGCATGATGGATCACGCCCACGTGCAGCGGGCAACGTGAATGCCTTCCCGCGGCCATTGCTGCCAGATCTTGTCGGCGCCATACACCTGAAAGTTGGCCTCCGAAAGACGTTGCATGTGCGGCATCAGGAATTCGTCCCGCCGAGCCCGAGCACTGCGCAACGACGGGTCGCGTTGCCTGGCCGCGTGGCAGCACTAGGCGGACGGGGCAACCGGCAACTGCCTGCCGATCGGCTCGACCCCGAAACGCTCCCGGTGCCGGTCGATGAACGGCCTCACGCCTTCTTGAGGCCGTCGAGCTCCGCCAGCGCGAAAAACGCGCAGGCCAGCCGCGGAATCTCGTTGGCCTGCCGCAACTCCTCCACCTCACGTTCCAAGGTCTTGAGGCGCTCCCGTTCGGCGGTCGGCACACCATCGCGCGGGCCGGCATCGGTTCCATGGCGCTTGACCGATTCTTGCAGCATCGCGCCGGCGCATCCGATCTTCGGCGCGATCGACTCGACCGCCGACCATAGCGAAGGGTAGTCCTTGCGCGCTTCTTGAATCAGTCGAACAGCACGCTCTTTGACTTCCGGAGAATATTGGTTCGTCTTGCTCAGGGCTCCATTCGGGTTTATGTCGTTTCCTGTGGAACGGGCAAGAGGGAGGTGAAGGGAGAGGCGGGCAAATGGGTGAGTTTCCCGGCGATGAGGTAAGCCATGGCGATGAAGTTCTCGACGCGGCGATAGCCGCGGGCGCGAGCGCGTGCCTCCTGAAGGGCTCGATTCATCGCTTCGACACGGCCGTTGTGTTTACCGACCTGGAAGCCGTTGAGTACGCCAGGAAGGTGCTTGGTGAGGGTTCTGGCGAGGCGCTTGAAGGGTTCCATTCGGCAACGACTGGCCCAACTGAGCCAACGCTTGAGCAGGGGCCTGGCTTGGTCAGGTGTCTTGGCGGCAATGTAGATCGCGCGCAACGCCTGCTTGATCCGCCAAGCCCGTGCCGTCTTGAGGTGGGTGCGCTGCAGCCAGTGCATGGTCTGGGTTTGCTTGACAGTCCAGTCGGCCGGTTTCTTGTGCAGGCTCCAGCGAGTGCCCTTGAGTTCGGGTTCGCTTTTGACCTCGGCACGTCGCACCTCGTCCAGAGCCGTGCTGCTGAGAGCGACCACGTGAAAGCGGTCAAAACAGACCTCGGCCTGAGGGAAGTGCTCGGCGGCGCCCGTTTGGAAGGAAACGCTCATGTCCATGCTGACATGGGTGATCGCGGTCGGTTGGCCACCATGTTCGGTAAGGTCGCTGGCGAACTTCCCCAGGGTGGCCTTGTCCCTACCCGGCGTGGCAAACAGCAGACGTTGTGCGTCGAGATCATAAA
>JAEUOJ010000203.1 GCA_016789495.1 Accumulibacter sp.
CACCCGGTTCGGGTATTCCGAAGCGGAATTTCTGGAGGCGATCAGTCACTGCCAGGTGACGACCCGCGAAGAAATCGATCGGATGATGGATTACTTCATCAAGTTTTGCGCCTATCTTGCCGAAGCGGGTATCCAGCACCATCAAGTCCTCAAAAAGGAGGCGGAAATCCGCGGGCTGAACGCCAATCTCGAACAAACCGTGATCAACCGAACGCGGGAGCTGGAAAAGGCCAAAGACACCGCGGAAGCCGCCAACCGCGCGAAATCGGTCTTTCTGGCCAACATGAGCCACGAGCTGCGCACGCCCTTGAACGCGATTCTGGGCTTTACGGCGCTGATGCGTCGGGATGCGGTGCTCACCGGGCGGGACCACGAGCACCTGGACATCGTCAACCGCAGCGGCTTGCACCTGCTGGGGCTGATCAACGATGTGCTCGACATGGCCAAGATCGAGGCCGGGCGCATCCAGTTGGAGATCGCGCCCTTCGATCTGGGCACGATGGTGGACGACCTGGTGGACATGATGCAGCAGCGCGCCCGGGAAAAGAACCTGGATCTGCGGCTGGAGCGCTCCTCGCGGGTGGCGCGACACATCCGGGGAGACGAAACCCGGCTCCGGCAAGTACTGGTCAACCTGCTGAGCAACGCCATCAAGTTTACCCCGGCGGGCGGCGTGACCCTGCGCTTCGACGCCGCACCGGACCCGAACGAGCCCCGGCTCTTGATCGAGGTGGCGGACACCGGTCCCGGCATCGCGCCGGAAGATCACGCCCGGATTTTCGAGCCGTTCGTGCAAGCCGATCCAGCCAGCCGTCAGAAAGGAACGGGGCTGGGGCTGGCGATCACCCGCCAATTGGTCGAGCTGATGGGCGGGCGGATCGGGGTGAGCAGCCGCCTCGGACAGGGCAGTTGCTTCCGGATCGAGCTGCCAGTCGAGATCCTTGCCAAAGCCGAGGTGACCGGCCCGCTGGAAGCCGGCGGCGAAGTGTTGGGCCTGGCGCCTGGCCAGCCCGAGTGGCGAATACTGGTCGTCGAGGATCAGCCGGAGAACTGCATGTTGCTGAGTCGGCTGCTCGAAGACGCCGGGTTTCAGGTCCGCGCGGCGGCGAACGGCGTTGAAGCGATCGAAGGTCTACAGCAGTGGCAGCCGCACTTCATCTGGATGGATTGCCGCATGCCGGTGATGGACGGCCTGGAAGCCACCCGGCGCATCCGGTCGCTGGCCGGAGGCGAGGCGGTCAAGATCGTCGCGCTGACCGCCTCGGTATTCGCCGAGGAACGCGAGGAAATGCTGGGGGCCGGGATGGACGACGTCCTGCCCAAGCCGTTCCGGCCCGAAGAGATTTTCAACTGTCTGGAGCGCCTCCTGGGCGCGCGTTTCCTGCGCTGGAAGGACGGGGCGGCGGCCCCCATCACCCCGGCAGCGGGTGCGCCGAATCGTGCGGCCCTGGCGGCGTTGTCGACGGAGTTGCGCCGCGATCTGGCCGACGCCTTGCTGGCGCTGGACACCGAACGGATCGACGACCTGATCGGACGGGTCGCCGAGTGCGATCCGCTCCTGGGCCAGAGCCTGCGCCACCACGCCGACAACTTCGACTACGAATTGATCGAGGAAGCGCTGCGAGGCGCCTAGGGATCATCCCGATGGGCTGCGTGACTTCACTTGCCTCAAAGGAATGCGGAGATGGCCGTTCGGTACCAGCACGTTAGAAAGATCCTCGACAGCGCGACGCTGACCCTCTGGCGCGCGCGGCGCGAGTCCGATGCCCGTCCGGTGCTGCTTAAGATGAACAAGCGTCGCACCGACCGTCTGGATGATGCGTTTCGTCACGAGGCGGCATGCTTGACCCGCGTGGCGGGCGGCAACGTCGTCGGTTTCCTGGCCATCGATGAAAGCGAGGGCGATTTGCACCTGGTGCTCGGTGATCCGGGCGGAATGCCGCTCGTCGGCGCCTTCGCGGTCAAGCCGCCGGATATTGGCACCTTGCTCGATATCGCCTTGCAGGCCGCCCACATTCTGGAAAAGGTGCACGCGGCTGGCATGGTGCACGGCGGCATCACTCCCGAAAATTTTCTCTATGACCTGGCCGACCGCCAGCTCACGCTGCTCAACCTTGCTTCGGCGACTTTCATGCCCAGGTTCCGGCAGCCATTCGATTCCCCGTTTCACTGCGCCACGGCCCTGCCCTACGCCTCTCCGGAACAGACCGGGCGCATGAACCGCGCCGTCGATTACCGGACCGATTTTTACTCGCTGGGCGTCATGCTTTACGAGCTGGCCACCGGCCGGCTCCCGTTCGACTCCGACGATCCCCTTGAAATCGTTCACGCCCACCTGGCGGTCGCGCCGCCTGATCCAGTCACTCTCGCCCCGGCCCTGCCCGAGCCGATTTCCCGGATCATCCTGAAATTGATGGGCAAGGCCGCCGAGGATCGCTACCAGTCTGCCACCGGGCTGCGCCGTGATTTGGAGCGCTGCGCGACCGCATGGCACCAGGGACGGGAAATCGATGATTTCCCGCTGGGCCGTGGCGACCCCTCGGCCAGGCTCCGGATTCCCCAGGGACTCTACGGCCGGGAGAAGGAAACCGCCGTCCTGCTCTCGGCTTTCGACCGCGTTGCCGAGGGTGAGACGATACTGCTGCTGGTCACCGGCTACTCCGGGGTGGGCAAATCCTCCCTGATTCACGAGACGCATCGACCGATCACCCAGCGCAAGGGCTTGTTTCTCGAAGGCAAATTCGAGCAGTACCGGCGGAATATTCCTTTTTTCGCCTGGATACAGGCTTTGGACGGTTTCATCCAAAGCCTGCTGCGCGCTCCAGAGCGGGAACTGGCGCAATGGCGGCAAGTCCTGCAAGCGGCGTTGTCCTCCGACGGCCGGGTGATGAGCGAGTTATTGCCTAGCCTTGCGCTGATCGTCGGTCCGCAACCGCCGCTGCCCAATTTGAATGGTCAGGAGGTGATGAACCGTCTGGCGGGCGTATTCCGGCGATTCGTCGGCGCATTGGCCGGCCCCCGGCATCCGCTGGTCTTGTTTCTCGACGACTTGCAATGGATCGACATCGCCTCGCTGGAGCTGCTGAAAAGCCTGGCCAGCGACCCCGCGCTGACCCACGCGCTGTTCGTCGGAGCCTACCGGGACAACGAGGTCGCACCGGGCAGTGCGCTCACCGCCGCCATCGCCGAGCTGGAGCGAAACGAGGTCCGCGTGCGTCACCTGGCCGTCGGCAACCTGGCGCTGGAGGATGTCGTGGCGCTGATCGCCGACGCGCTGCGCGACACGGCTTCCGGCAGCTGTTCACTTGCCAGCGTCCTCCATGCCAAAACCGCCGGTAACGCCTTTTTCGTCCATCAGATTCTGCATCTGCTCGACGAGGGCGATTACTGGTTGCCGGACGAGCCGGGCCAAGTACGGCAGCTGGACATGGCCAAGGTGAATGCCCTGCGAATCACCGACAACGTGGTCGATCTGCTGGTCGAGAAGATCCGCGCCCGACTGCCGGAACCCCTGGCGCGGTTGCTTGGCCTGGCGGCCTGCTTAGGCGGACGCTTCAATCCCGCGGCGCTCAGCCGGCTCTCCGGGCAGGGTCGCGACGAGGTGAACCAGGCTTTGCACCAGGCCGTCCGGAACGGTTGGGTGAGCGAGCAGAGCGGCTGTTTCGCGTTCTCGCACGACCGCATCCAGCAGGCGTTCTACTCGCTGATTCCGGACGGGGAGCGGCAATCGCATCATTTGCGGATCGCCCACCTCCTGTCTCCGGACGACACCTCCGGCGAAGACTGGATTTTTGTCGCCGCCAACCACCTCGGCCATGGCCTGTCCCTGGTGACGGACCGCGACGAGCGTTATCGCTTCGCCGAGCTGTCCCGAGCCGCTGGGGAGAAAGCCAACCAATCGGCGGCCTACGAGGCGTCGTTCAGATACTATCTTCAGGCCATCGCGCTGCTGCCCGAAGAACATTCGCCGGAGCGCCGCCCGGAAAGCGTCGCGCTGTTTCTCGGCGCCGCGCAAGCCGCTTTCCTGGTCGGAAGCTTCGCCGAGATGGAGCGGTTCTGTCAGGCGGTGATGGCGCAGTCCCCGACGATCACGGAGCAGCTCGAGGTCCTTGAGATTCTGGTCAGCGGCAGGTTGGCGCAAACGCGGCTGCAAGAAGCGGTCGATACCGGCTTCGAGGCGTTGCGTCTGCTGGGCGTGGATTTTCCGGCCCAGGTCGAGGAACACCATTGGCATGTCTGGCGGGAACGGGTCGACCGAAGACTGGCCGGCCGCCCCATCGCGGCGCTGATCGACGCCCCGGAAATGACCGATCAGGGGTCCCATTTCAAGCTGCGGATCCTCTCGCGCCTGGTGCCGGCGATTTACAAGTTCAGCCCGGATCATCTGCCGCTGGTCACCGCTGAAATGGCGCTGACCAGCATCGAGCACGGCAACACCGAGCTTTCCGCCTATGGTTACGCTTGCCATGGCATGATTCTGGTCGGATTCTTCGACGACTACCAGCACGCCTGGGAATACGCGCGGTTGAGTCGGGCGATCATCGACAAACTCGACGCCCGAAGCGTCATCCCGCGCGCCTACCAGATCATCGAAGCGACCATCCGGCACTGGAAGGAACATGCCTCCGGCACCATCGCGCCGCTGGAGCTGGCCTACCATTGCGGGCTGGAAACCGGCGATCTGGAATACGCCACCTACTGCGCCGAGTTCGAGGCCATCCACCGCTTCCTGCTCGGCCATCCGCTGCACAGCCTGCGTTCCCGGATGGACGCCTACGCGGGGATGATCAGCAAAATCGGACAAATCGTGGCCTTGAACCACCACCGTCCGGTGCAGCAGTGCGTCCATAATCTGCTTGGCGAATCAGCGACTCCCGTCATCCTGCAGGGAAGCGCGTTCGACGAGAGCACCGAGTTGCCGGTGTTGGTGGGTTACAACGATCGCTTGTGCCTGTTGATCGTCTACCTACAAAAAATCCTGCTGGCGGTCCTGTTTCGCCAATCGCGGCGGGCGGGTGAAATGGCGCGAGACGGCGCACAATACGCGGACGGCGCGCCCGGCTGCTTCGTCCTGCCGTTTTTCCTGGCCTACGAGTTGCTGGCGCTCATCGGCGCCATCCGCGCCGACCCCGCCTTTGCCGACCCTTCAGTCCACGGCCTCATTGACACCTTGACCGGACGCCTCGCCGCGGCGGCGCGGCAGGCGCCGATGAACTACCAGCATCTGCTGGATCTGGTGGCGGCGGAATCCGCCGCGCTCGAGGGCCGTGTCGAGGAGGCGGAGCGACTGTACGAGAGCGCCATCGAAGGCGCGAACACCGAACGCTACCCGCGCGAAGAAGCGCTGGCCTGTGAACTGGCCGGCGAGTTTTACCACCGGCGCGGGCTGCGTCGCATCGGCGATCTGTACCTCGGCCAGGCGTGCTCGACCTACCGCAAATGGCAGGCGTCGGCCAAAGTGGACGAGCTGCGCGCCCGCTATCCCGTCCTGGCCAGCCAACCGGACAGTGGGTTCGGGGAGACGCTGACCGCCTTCGACCTGCAAACGGTGCTCAAGGTATCCCAGGCGATGTACCGCGAAATGGACCTGCGGGCACTGTCGAGAAAGATGATGGCGCTGATCATCGAAAACAGCGGTGCTCAACGAGGCTACTTGATCGTCGAAAAGGCAGGTGACTGGTTCATTGAGGCGGCGTCGGAATCCGGTAGAGACGACGCGCTGGCGCAGGCCTCGAAAAACTTGGAGAACGAAGACCGGATCTCGGTGGGTATCGTACGCTACGTCGCGCGCACGCAAAACAAGGTGATCCTCGCCGACGCGACCAAGGAAGGCGATTTCCGCGACGATCCGGTCATCCGCAAGTGGCAACCCAAGTCCCTGTTGTGCGTTCCCCTGGTCAACCAGAGCCGGGTGAACGGCGTGATCTATCTCGAGAACAACCTGTTCGCCGGCGCGTTTTCTCCCGACCGCGTCCAGTTGCTCGACGTGCTGTGCGCCCAGTCGGCGATCGCGCTCGACAACTCCCGGCTGTACGACGAAATGGAACAACGCGTCGCCAGCCGGACCGAGCAATTACGGCAAGCGAGCGAGGAAGCCCGGCGCGCCATGGAACTGGCGGAGGCGCACGCCGCCGAGCTTCGTCGCCAGGCGGCCTTCATTCAGGCGGTGCTCGACAACATCACCGACGGCATCGTGGCCTGCGACGAAAACGGAGCGATCATTCTGTTCAACCGGGCGACTCGGGAGATGCACGGCCTGGATCGGGCGGACTTGCCACCGGAACGTTGGGCCGACTATTACGACCTGTATCAGGCCGACGGCAGGACGCTGATGCAGATGGCCGACATTCCGCTTTATCGCTCCCTTCTCGGCGAGCGGCCGCGCAACGTCGAAATGGTCATCGCTCCCAAGCAGGGGACCACCCACGTCATCCTGGCGTCCGGACAACCGATGATCGATGAAAGCGGCAAGCGGATTGGCGCGGTGGTTTCCATGCACGACGTGACCGAGCAACATCGCGCCGAGGCGCAACTGCGCGCGGCCAAGGAAGCCGCCGAGGCGGCGAACCGGGCGAAAAGCGTGTTTTTGGCCAACATGAGCCACGAGTTGCGCACGCCCTTGAACGCGATCCTGGGGTTTTCGGCGCTGCTGCGGCGGGAGCCGGCACTGACTGCCAACCAGCGGGAAACGCTGGACATCGTCAACCGCAGTGGCGAGCACTTACTGGGGCTGATCAACGACATTCTGGACATAGCCAAGATCGAGGCCGGACGGATTCAGGTCGAGAGCGCGCCGTTTGATCTGGAGGCGCTGACGGGCGAGGTGGCGGAGCTGATGCGGGTGCGGGCGGTGGAGAAGGGGCTGTCGTTGCGGCTGGAACGCTCGCCGGCGTTTCCCCGATTCGTCTCCGGGGACGCCACCCGCTTGCGGCAGGGACTGGTGAACCTGCTGGGCAACGCGGTCAAGTTCACCGAGACTGGCGAAGTGACGCTACGGCTGGGAGCGGCGCCGGATGGCGATCGGATGCGGCTGCTCATTGAAGTGGAGGACACGGGTCCCGGCATCGCGGCCGAGGATCTGGCGTGGATTTTCGAGCCTTTCGTGCAGGTGGGCCGGGTGGCTGAGCAGAAGGGGACTGGACTAGGGCTGGCGATTACCCGCCAGTGCGTCGAGCTGATGGGCGGACGGATCGGTGTGACCAGCCGGCTCGGACAAGGCAGTCGTTTCTGGATCGATCTGCCGGTGGACATCGCCGCCGCCGCCGAGGTGACGGGGCCAAAGATGGCGGACGGGGAAGTGTTAGGCTTGGCGCCGGGCCAGCCGGCGTGGCGGATCCTGATCGTCGAGGACCAGCCGGAGAACGCCTTGCTGCTGGGCCGTTTGCTGGAGGGCGCCGGGTTCCAAGTCCGGAGCGCGGAGAACGGCGCCGCGGGGATCGAATGCTTCCGACAGTGGCGACCGCACCTGATCTGGATGGATCGGCGGATGCCGATGATGGACGGGTTGGCGGCCACTCGGCGCATCCGGTCACTGCCAGAGGGCGAGTCGGTGAAGATCGTCGCCCTGACCGCCTCGGTGTTCGCCGAGCAGCGCCAGGAAATGCTGGAAGCCGGGATGGACGACATCCTGCACAAACCATTTCGGCTCGAAGAGATCTTCGGCTGCCTGGAGCGCCTTCTGGGCACCCGCTTCCTGCGGCAGGCAAACGCGTCCGCCGCGCTCGACGTTCCGGCGGCACCGGCGCCGGCGCAAGCGGCCACAGCGGTGCTGCCCGAGGAGTTACGGCGCGAACTGGCCGAGGCGCTGCTGGCGCTCGACACCGAGCGGATCAATGCCTTGATCGGACGGGTGGCGGAACACGACGCGACCTTGGGTCAAGCCTTCTACCGCCATGCCGACGTTTTCGATTTCGCGTCGATCGAGAGGGCGCTGCGGAACATCGATCGCACCCCGCCTTGACGAAACCTGGTCTAAGATTCCTGCATCGATGATCACTCCACGTCACAGGCGCAGGGGCCGCATGGCCGACAGCCGCAGATCCGTGAATTTCGCGACGCGTGGTGTCATTCGCCGCCAGCCGTTGCTCCAGGTCGGTGCGGATCGTCGCCAACCCGCCGGGAAAACCGCCTAAACGATGATCGTCTCGCCCGCAGGGACAAAGGGCTGTCGATCATGGACGCCAATCTCCCTCGGGAGGCGAAAATGAGCTTGACCTACAAGACGATGGCCCCGTCCACCCGCGCCGGTGAGCGCCTCCGAGCGCCATCCCTTTCGTATAACATCCCGGCAGTCGAAAATCAGGCACAATACCGCTCGCTCCCCCGCCACCGGCAGCTCTCCAGCGCCCCAGGTGGGTGTTCCGTCCAAAGCAACGGAGCCACCCGCTACGGGGAAGTCCCTTACATTCGTTGGCTCTAGTGAAGGTTGCGGCAATGACCGACCTCTTTCCCCCCTGGCCGCTGTTCTCCGCCTTCCTGGTCGCCAGCCTGGTGTTGGCCCTCACGCCTGGGCCCGGCGTGCTCTACATTGTCACTCGCAGCCTAGTCCAAGGACGCCGTGCCGGCTTGGTATCGGTGGCCGGCGTTGCCCTCGGCAACCTTGGCAATGCGTTTGCTGCTTCTGCGGGCCTCGCGGCATTGTTTGCCGTTTCATCACTTGCGTACACCATGGTCAAGTACGCCGGCGCGCTTTATCTCGTGTATCTCGGTGGGCAATTGCTTTGTTCCGCTTCCGCCGCAACATCACTTGCCGTTCCCAGCCATGCGCCACCCGCGCGCCTCTTTGGCGACGGTTTTTTTGTCGCTCTGCTCAATCCCAAGACGACGGTATTCTTCGCGGCGTTTCTGCCGCAGTTCTTGAGCCACGACGCGCCTCCCATGTTTCAGAGTCTGACCCTCGGCGCTCTTTTCGTCGCCATCGCCGCGGTGACCGACAGTGCCTACGCCCTGGCGGCCGGCATCGTCGCCCCATCGTTGCGTGGTTCCGCCACTCGCCGTGTCGGGCGATGGCTGGGTGGCGGGGTGTTCGTTGGCCTTGGGGTGTTTACGGCGATTGCGGGGTCGCGCAGTGGCGAATAAGGCCAAGCCATCGGCCAACCAAGCGACCCCGAAGCCGCGTCGCCAACTCATCAGTTCCGGCTCGCCGTTTGAGCGGGACATTGGCTATTCGCGCGCCGTCGTCCAGGGACCGCTCATCTTTGTCTCCGGAACGTCCGGATTCAACTATGAAACGATGAAAATCGAAAAAGGCGTTGCCGCACAAGCAGAGCAGTGCTTGAAGAACATTGATCATGCCTTGCGGCAGGCAAATTCATGCCTCAAAGATACAGTGCGCGTGACTTATGTTCTGCCCAATGGCAAGGATTTCAAGAAATGCTGGCCTGTTCTGCAGCGATACTTTGGCGAGGTGCGTCCCGCCGCCATGATGATTTCCGCCAAGCTGCTCGACCCACGCATGAAGATCGAGATTGAAGTCACGGCCATGAGGCAATGAACAGGCCAGGGGTGCCAGGGGTGCACATCCTACCCGCAAGCCGACCCGCAACGGCATGGTCCGTCAGCCGGCTGACGGGGCCTTCGATCATTATTCGTCATCAGGAGCCTGTCGGACTGGCGACTGCTCGACGGCGCCGCTGGGAAGAGCGTTTTCCCCTGATTGCTCGGATCAGAGACCGACCATGCGCCTCGAAATCGGAAAAAACCGCCCTCGCCCGCCCATGCGACTCGCCGCGATCACGTCAGTCCGACAGGCTACTGGTCTGCCACTCGACAGCGCCTCGATCGGCTGCGCGCTCAGCTCAGGACTCCGATGAAACATAATGAACTCTCCAGTGGTGCCCAGATCGCCGTGGGCTGTTTGGCAGTGCTTGGCTGCGTCGGGGGTTGGTTGATCATTAGCATGGGCGGCTTTCATCACAAGCCGCACCGAAGCGCCGATTACATTATCTTCGTTGATGGCGCGGGCGCCGTGGCGATGGCCAGCCTCTTTTTCGTGATGAGCGCGCTTGCCGTCGCTGCTCTCCTGCAGAGCTTGCGGGCGGCACGCTGGGTGTACGCCTTTTCTCTTGCCGTCCTGCTTTTTCCACCTTTGGTTTACCTTGTCGCCCAGTGACTCTGCCGCCGTATCGGGATGCCCGCCAACCACGTCGGGAAGACGGCGGCAGGCATTATCGGACCTGCAGCGACCCCGGCCCCTTCAACTCCTCATGGCTTCCATCCGCCCTGCAGCCCACTCTAGATTCGGCAAACGATGAGCACTGATTCCCCGCCCAAAATCCATCGCCTGGATTACACCCCACCGCCGTATCTGGTTGACCGGGTCGAGCTCGATATCGATTTTCTGGTAGGCGAAGTTCGGGTGCGCAGTGACCTGGATGTGCATCGCGCGCCGGCCACGCCGCCGGGAACGCCGTTCCAGCTCGATGGCCAGCAACTGGAAACGCTGGCGCTGAGCCTCGACGGGCAGCCGCTGACCGGCGAACGCCAGGTACTGAGCGACCGGTCGTTGACCGTTCTCGATCCGCCAGCGATGTTCAAGCTGTCGAGCACGGTGCGCTTGCGTCCGGACGAGAATACCAGTCTGTCCGGTCTCTATCCCTCACGGGACGGCTACTTCACGCAATGCGAAGCGCAGGGATTCCGCCGGATCACCTGGTTTCCCGATCGCCCTGACATCATGGCCCGATACACTGTCACCTTGCACGCCGATCGACGCCGTCTACCGGTGCTGCTGGCCAACGGCAACCGGGTGGCCGATGGCGAGGAGGACGGGGACCGTCACTGGGCGCGCTGGGACGATCCGTTCGCCAAGCCGTGCTACCTGTTCGCGGTGGTCGCGGCGCGATTGGCGGTGCTGCGCGAGCCTTACACCACCGCCAGCGGTCGTCAGGTCGAACTGGCGTTGTTCGTCGAACCCGGCAAACTCGACCAGTGCGCCTACGCCATGGACGCCTTGAAGCGCGCGATGCGCTGGGACGAGGCGGTGTAC
Organism: Accumulibacter sp.; assembly: GCA_016789495.1. GTDB lineage: Bacteria > Pseudomonadota > Gammaproteobacteria > Burkholderiales > Rhodocyclaceae > Accumulibacter. Next base: position 10,988 of record JAEUOJ010000203.1, read on the forward strand.
GGGCTGTCCTGCGATCTCGACCATTACATGATCGTCGCCGTCGGCGACTTCAACATGGGGGCGATGGAAAACAAGGGCTTGAATATTTTCAACACCAAATATGTGCTCGCCCGCGCCGATACCGCCACCGACACCGACTACCAGAACATCGATCGTGTCGTCGCCCACGAATATTTCCATAACTGGACCGGCAACCGGGTGACCTGCCGTGACTGGTTCCAGCTATCGCTGAAAGAAGGGCTGACCGTCTTCCGCGATCAGGAATTCGGTGCCGACATGCACGGCCGCGCGGTAACCCGCATTCGCGACGTGCGCACGCTGCGCGCGGTGCAATTTCCCGAGGATGCGGGTCCGATGGCCCATCCGGTACGACCTGACGCATACCTCGAGATCGACAACTTTTACACCAGCACGGTTTACGAAAAAGGCGCCGAAGTGGTGCGGATGATCCGCACGCTGATCGGCCGGGCGGCGTTCCGGCGCGGCATGGATCTCTATTTCAGCCGTCACGATGGCCAGGCGGTCACCTGTGACGATTTCGTCGCGGCAATGGCCGACGCGTCAGGGGCCGATCTGCGGCAATTCATGCGTTGGTACGACCAGGCCGGCACACCACGGCTTCGGGTCGAGGGCCGCCACGACCCGGCGGCGCGTTGCTACCGGTTGACGATCCGCCAGCGGCGGCTGGCGGGCGATGCCTCGCCGTTGCACATCCCGGTGGCGATCGGCCTGCTCGATAGCGACGGCGCCGACTTGCCCTTACGCTTGGCCGGCGAGGAGCAAAGCGGCGAGCCACCCACCAGCCGGATTCTGTCGCTGACCGAAAACGAGCAGAGCTACCTTTTCGAAAACGTCAGCGCACCGCCGGTGCCGTCGCTGCTTCGCGATTTCTCGGCACCAGCGATCGTCGATTACGATTGGCGCAACGAGGAACTCGAACATCTGCTGGCCCACGACAGTGACAAGTTCAATCGCTGGGAAGCGGGACAGCGGCTGGCCAGCCGCTTGATTCTCGACGCCGCGACACACTGGGAGGTCGGTGCGTCGCCGGCCTGGCCGGCCCGCTTCGCCGAAACCATCCGCCGAGTGCTGGCGGGGGCCAGCGAAAATCCCGCTTTCGTCGCCGAAGTGCTGACCTTGCCCGGCGAAGCCACCTTGGCCGAAGAGATGACAGTGGTTGACCCGGAGGCCCTGCACGCCGCCCGGCATGGCCTGCGTCGCTTTCTTGCCGAACGTCTCGAAGACGAGTGGCGGCAGTGCTACCGGGCGCTGTCCGCGCAGACGGCTTATCGACCGACGCCGGCCGACGCCGGTCGCCGAGCGCTGCGCAACGTCTGTCT
>JAEUOJ010000052.1 GCA_016789495.1 Accumulibacter sp.
CCGAAGCCTACCCGCTGGCCAGCCTCGAACAACGCCTGCCCGAGTTGCTCGCCAATCGCCGTATCCTCTGGCATGCGCTGGGCTACGACAGCGAATGGGATCGCCGCCTCGCCGACGCGCTGAACGCGGTGCGGGCGCAAAGTCGCAGCGGCACGCGTGCGCCTAACGAAATCCGCGATCTGCGATCACTGCTCGACGGCATGCGCCTGATCAAGGACGCGCAAGAGCTCGCGCTGATGCGCCATGCCGCGGCGATCACCAGCCGTGGCCACGACCGGGCAATGCGTCACTGTCGCCCGGGGATGAGCGAATTTCAGCTCGAGGCGGAAATCAGCTACGAATTTCGCCGTCTCGGCGCCGACGGACATGCTTATCCGCCGATAGTCGCCGGTGGCGCCAATGCCTGCATCCTGCATTACATCGACAATGACCGTCCGCTGAGCGACGGCGATCTGGTGCTGATCGATGCCGGCTGCGAACGAGCCGGTTACGCAGCCGACGTGACGAGGACATTTCCGGTTGGCGGCCGGTTCTCCGGCGTCCAACGCGAGGTTTACGAAATCGTCCTCGCCGCGCAGACGGCGGCGATCGCCGCGCTCCGTCCCGGCGAGCCGTTCATCGCCTACCATCAGGCGGCGCTGCGTGTGTTGACCCAGGGACTGATCGACTTGCGGGTGCTGGCCGGCAGTGTCGATGAGCTGGTGGCCAGCCAGGCCTACCAGCCCTGGTACATGCATCGCACCGGCCATTGGTTGGGACTCGATGTCCATGACGCCGGCGACTACCGCACCGGCGACGGCGAAAACGACTGGACCCCGTTGGCTCAGGGAATGGTGTTGACCGTCGAACCGGGACTCTACTTTCGCCCCGCCGCCGAGACGCCCACGCACTTGCACGGCATCGGCGTACGTATCGAAGACGATGTGTTGCTGACCGAAGACGGTTGCGACGTGTACACCACCGCCCCCAAATCCATCGCCGCAATCGAGGAAACGATGCGCCATGACTGACCTTCTCGAAACTCCGGGCACGCTGGACGTGGCCGTCATCGGCGCTGGCCCGGTCGGCATGACCCTGGCGCTGGCTTTGGCCGGCGGCCCGTACCGCGTCAGGCTGATCGATGCTCGCCCGCGGGGAGCCTGGGCCGGCGACCCGCGCGCGCTGGCGCTGGCACACGGCTCGCGACAACTCCTTGAACGTCTCGCGGCGTGGAACGACGATGCCGCGACGCCGATCGAAACGATCCATGTTTCGCAGCGTGGAGGATTTGGCCAGACACGGATCGATACCGGCGATTACCGCTTGCCGGCGCTGGGCTACGTGATGCGCTACCGCGATCTCGCCGCGGCGCTCGACCGCCGGCTGGCTGACGATGTCTTGCTCGACAATTGCCGAATCGGCGACATTCAACCAGGCGACGCGTCGGTTTCGCTGACGCTGCTGGGCCCGGATGAACCGCGATCATTGACCGCCCGGCTGGTCGTCCATGCCGAGGGAACGCCGGCCGAAGACCCTGGCGTGCGCGTTTTCGATTATCACCAGCACGCCGTCGTCGCCGAAGTCAGACCGCTTCCTCCGCCTGGCCGCCTGGCCTGGGAGCGCTTCACCCCCGACGGTCCGCTGGCATTGCTGCCCTTGGCCAACGACTACGCGGTGGTATTCACCGTTCACTCGACGCAGGCCGCCCACTTGCTTTCCCTGGACGACGCCGGTTTTCTCGCCGCTCTGCAGGCGCAATTCGGCAACCGCATCGAGTTCACGGCCTGCGGAGCACGCGCCGCTTTTCCGCTGGCCTTGCGGATGCGTCGTGAATTGAGCGGACAGCGCCAGGTATGGATCGGCAATGCCGCGCAAAGCCTGCACCCGGTATCCGGCCAGGGGTTCAACCTCGGCTTGCGCGACGCCTGGGAACTGGCGGAAACGCTGCTCGCCGAGCGCGGCGACCCGGGGCGGCCGGCCGCTCTGGCCGCTTATGCGCGTGGGCGACGGCTCGACCGCCTGGGCAGTTGCGCCTTTACCGACGGCATCGTCCGCGTGTTCTCCAACGATCTGCCGCCGCTGCGCATTGCTCGCGGGCTCGGGCTGCTGTCACTCGACCTGCTGCCGCCGCTGCGTCATTTCGTCGCCAAACGGATGATCTGGGGAGCGCGCGCCTGGCCCTGAGCGGGCAGCGTTTCGTTTTTCCCCGCTCTTCCGCTAGACTTCACCGCCTCACATTCGCTGGTTGATTCCGCCATGCCGCGTTCGCGCCAAGCCCCCGCATTGATCGAATTCAAAGGCACCACCTTGCCGATGGTGGTCGTCACCTTGCACTCGTTGCAATGGCAAAAGCTGGCCGAGGCCGCTCAGCAACTGTTCGGCGATGACGAGTTCTTTGAGGGCGACGCGGCGCTGATTGATCTGTCGAAGCTCGAAGACGGGGACGCCGCCGATTGGTCGGCAATCAGCAAAGTTTTGAAAATCCACGGTTTGAACGTGATCGGGGTTCGCGGTGGTGGTGATCGGTTGCGACAAAGCGCCGCCACCGCCGGCTTGCCCACGTATACCGCCGGCGATCGCCCACCGCGTCCGGCCGCTGACGACCGATCCGTCGAAGCCCCACCGCCCGTCGAGCCGGCGGACCCCACGCCATCGGTGGCCAGCGAAGCGCCATCGCCCGAGGAAAAGGCCGTCGTCGAAACGAAGAGCGCCAACCGGCCATTGCCGACACATTTCGTCGACCGACCGCTGCGTTCCGGGCAACAAATCTATGCCCGCGGCGCCAACCTGGTGGTGATGGCGGCGGTGAATGCCGGCGCGGAAGTCATCGCCGACGGCGACATCCATATCTACGCGCCGCTCCACGGCCGGGCGTTGGCCGGTGCCAGCGGTGAAACGCAGGCGCGGATTTTTTGTACCCACTTCGACGCCGAACTGGTCTCGATCGCCGGACTCTATCGGACCTTCGATGACGGCACGCCGGAGCAACTGGCCGGCAATCCGGCGCAAGTCCGATTGTTGCCCGGTGCCGACGGGCGACCCGACACCCTGCTCGTCGACCGCCTGACGATAGACTGACCACCGGCTTTTTACTGCACAGCAAGCTGATTTCGCAGGTAGAATCACCTTTTTTCTTGGCGGAGAACTGTCCGTGACACGTATTGTCGTCGTAACGTCAGGCAAAGGAGGGGTTGGCAAGACCACCACCAGCGCCAGTTTCTCGTCGGGTCTGGCCCTGCGTGGCTATAAAACTGCCGTCATCGACTTCGATGTCGGTCTGCGTAACCTCGATCTGATCATGGGCTGCGAGCGTCGGGTCGTTTACGACCTGGTCAATGTGCTCAACGGCGAAGCGACGCTGACCCAGGCGCTGATCAAGGACAAACATTGCGAGAACGGCCATCTCTTCGTCCTGCCGGCATCACAGACTCGCGACAAGGATGCGCTGACCGAGGAAGGCGTCGAGAAAGTGCTCAAGGAACTCGAGCAGATGGGCTTCGATTATGTGGTCTGCGATTCGCCGGCCGGGATCGAACGTGGCGCGGTGATGGCACTGACCTTCGCCGACGAAGCGCTGGTGGTGACCAATCCGGAAGTGTCGTCGGTTCGCGACTCCGACCGCATTCTCGGCATCATCCAGGCCAAGTCCCGGCGAGCGCTGGCCGACGGCGAGCCGGTCAAGGAACATCTGCTGATCAGCCGCTATCTGCCGAAACGGGTCAATGACGGCGAGATGTTGTCGTACAAGGACGTTCAGGAAATCCTGCGCATTCCGATCATCGGCGTGATCCCTGAATCGGAAGCCGTGCTGCAATCGTCCAACTCCGGTACGCCGGCGATCCATCTGACCGGTTCCGACGTTGCCGGTGCCTATGCGGATGTTGTGGGCCGTTTCCTTGGCGAAAGCATTCCGCTGCGTTTCGTGGACTACGAAAAGCCCGGTTTGTTCAAGCGCCTGTTTGGGGGTAAGTGAAAATGTCGCTGTTGGCCCGGCTCTTTGGAAACAAGCCCAGAACCGCAGCGATCGCCAAGGAACGTCTGCAGTTGATCATCGCCCATGAACGGGGTGGCAGTAGTACCAGCACACCGGATTTCATGCCGGCGCTGCAACAGGAACTGCTGGCGGTGATCTCCAAGTACGTGTCGGTCAATCAGGAGGACATCAAGGTCACCCTGGAAAAACAGGGCAACCTCGAAGTGCTCGAAGTGAACATCGTCATGCCGGAAGCGGGCGCCAAGCGTTGATCGACATGCCGGCAGGAGCTGCTTGCGTCTCTTGCCGGAGTTCCTGCGAATATTCGGATTACTGCTCTCTTCGCCGATCGCCGGGAAATCGGCGAAACGACCGTCAACCCCGGCGAATCTGAAAAGCATCGCCAGATTCAGGTCTGGCCCCATGAGCAGGCCACTCTCACCTTCAGCGCTGGGACGCCGACTGACCTGCTCCTGCCGAATCATTCCCCCTTGCTTGCGGGCGGAGAGATGGGTGTTGAAGCCATCGTCGTCGCACCAGTCCTGGATCGGCCGGCGGCCGGTAGGGCGGGCTGACGCCGGGGTGGCTTGATCAGCGAGGCGTACCGCCGACCGGGACGATCCGCTTTTGCCACTGTCGCGGTTTACGTTGTGGAAGCCGACTGTCCACGCAGGTAATGCAAGGGTCCGCCGGTGAACGGCGCGAAGCCGGTGCCGAAAATCACGCCGGCGTCGGCCAGATCGGCATCGGCGACGATCCCGGCATCGACCAGTTGGCGGGTGCGGTCAAACAAGGGTTGCAACAGTTGTTCGGCCAATTGTGCCGGCACCGCTGCCGCTTTGTTTTTGATCGCCCGCCCATCCCGGTAGACATAGAAGCCACCGCCGGTTTTCTTGCCCAGTTGGCCCGTGGCGATTTTTTCGCGCAGGCAGGCGGGGGCTTCGCCAGGCGAATCGGCCAAGCTGCCACCTGCCGCCAGCGCCACGTCCAGGCCGACCATATCGACCAGTTCGATTGGCCCCATCGGCATGCCGAAGGCCCGCATCGCCTCGTCTACGGTTTCCGGCGACACGCCCTGGTCGACCGCTTTCATCGCTGCCAACAGGTACGGGCCCAGCACGGCGTTGACCAAAAAGCCCGGCGCGCTGCGCACCGGTAGTGGCAGTTTGTCGATCTGGCGGACGAAGGCGGTGCCGCGACGAAGCGCTTCCGGATCGGTGGCCTCGGCGGAGACCACCTCGACCAGCGGCATTCTGGCCACCGGATTGAAAAAATGGATGCCGATCAGCCGTTCGGGACGATCGAGTGCCGTCCGCAAATCTTCGAGTCGCAGACTGGAGGTATTGGTCGCCAGTACCGCCTCGGGAGACAAACGCCGTTCGAGACTCTGCAACAAGTCGCGCTTGGCCGACAGATCCTCGAATATCGCCTCGATGACCACATCGGCCCGAGCAGCGCCCCACCCTTCGGGATCGGGAATCAGCCGATCCATTGTCTGGCGCAGCGTACGCGCATCCTTGATCCGCCGACTCCAGGCGGCATAAGCCCGTTGCAACGCCGGGGCGATGGTCGCCAACGAACGGTCCTGCAGCGTCACCGTCAGACCGCGCAGGGCGCACCAGGCGGCGATGTCGCCACCCATCACTCCAGCACCGACGACATGTACATGTCGAGCCTGAAATTCGCTGTCCTTACCGAAACTCTTCAGCCGCTCCTGAAGCGAATAGACCCGCAGCAGATTACGCGTGGTCGGCGAACCGACGATGGCGTCGATCAGCGCCGGCGCGTCAAGCGGATTGCCGCGGTGCCGTTGCCACAGTTCGATGATCGCGTAAGGTGCCGGGTAATGGCCAGGACGGGCGCGCTCGGCAAGTTTGCGGCGAACGATCGCCGCCAGCAAAGCTTTCAGCGGCCCCCCGAGCAGCCGCTGCCAAACGGCCGGACGTCGCCGCGACCGCCCGGAAATGACCCACTGCGCCGCCGCGCGATCCATCACCCGCGGCGGGACGCACTCGTCGGCCAGGCCGAGTCGATGCGCTTTGCCGGCGGTCAAACTCTTGCCGGTCAGCATCATTTCCAGCGCCGTTTGCGGACCGACACGTTCGGGCAGACGCAAAATCCCGCCCCAGCCGGGAAGGATGCCGAGCAGCACTTCCGGCAAGGCCAGCCGGGTCGACGGTTCGTCGACCACCAGCAGATAACGGCAGGCCAAGGCCAGCTCCAAACCGCCGCCCAAGCAGTGGCCGCGCACCAGCGCCAGTGTCGGATAAGCCACATGCGCCAGACGATCGAACAGTCGCCAGCCTCGCGCCACCAGTTCGACGCCCTGCTGCGAAGTGTCGAGTTGCGCGAATTCGTTGATGTCGGCGCCAGCGATGAAACCGGCGGGCTTGCCCGAACGGAAAATCAACCCTTTCGGCGGCGACCGGTCGCAGTCGTCGAGAATTCGCGCCAATTCGTCCATCACCCGCTGTGCCAGGGTGTTGGTTGACGCGCCGGCGCAGTCGATGGTCGCCCACGCCACGCCGTCCGCATCCCGCTCGACCCGCCAGTGCAGGTAAGCCACCGCTTGCTCGTCCATCACCTCACTCCCGATCACTGCCATGTTCATGTCACGGTCTCAACCAGCATTGCGCCACCCTGGCCACCGCCGATACAAATGGCGGCGATGCCGCGCCGACCGCCACCGGCGCGCAAAGTGCGCAAGAGCTGCAGGACGATCCGGGCTCCGGAAGCACCGACCGGATGACCGAGGGCGATCGCGCCGCCGCAAGGGTTGAGCCGCTGCTCGTCGATGGCGCCGAGCGCGGCCGGCAAGCCCAGTTCTTCCCGACAATAGTCGTCGGATTGCCAAGCCGCCTGGCACGCCAGCACCTGGGCGGCGAAGGCTTCATTGATTTCCCAACGATCGATATCGGCAAGCGTCAGACGGTGTCGATTCAGGATCGGCGTTGCCGCATGCACCGGTCCCAAACCCATCTCGGCCGGATCGAGCGCCGCCCATTGGCAATCGCTGATCCGAGCAAGCGGCTGCAACCGCCAGCGCTCGACAGCCGCCGCCGAAGAGAGGATCAACCAAGCCGCGCCATCGGAAACCTGCGAACTGTTTCCTGGGGTGACTCGGCCGTATTTACGGTCGAAGAATGGTTTCAGCCGAGCGAGAGCGCTCAGGCTGGCGTCTTCGCGCACCCCGTCGTCGCGGTCGTATACCGCGCCCCGCTCATCGATCAGCGGCACGATATCGTTGAACAGTCCCTGCTCGCGCGCCGCGATCGCGCGCTGGTGGCTGCGCACACTGAACTCGTCCATCCGTTGCCGGGAAATGTCGAATCGCCAAGCGAGATTTTCGGCGGTCTGTCCCATCAGCAGACCGACGACCGGGTCGGTCAGACCTTTCAGCAAACCGATTACCGGCGACAACAACTGCGCCGGTGACAGGCGGGCGAACAACGCGGCCTTGGCCAGCGGCGTCCGGGCCTGCATCATCCTGGCGAACCAGCGGACCATAGTCGGCGAATAGAACAGCGGCGCGTGTGACAACGCGTCTACGCCTCCCGCCAGGACCAGTTGCGCGCGCCCATTCTGGATATTGACGATCGCCGAGTCGATCGCCTGCATGCCGCTGGCGCAATTTCGCATCACCGTCCAGCCGGGAACGCGCCGACCGCAGCCGATGCGCAAGGCGACCACCCGACCGATGTTGATCTCATCCGCCGAAGGCGAGGCACAACCGAGTATCACCTCATCGAGGTCGGTCGGCGCGAACGGCTGACGGACGAGCAGGGAACGGCCGACTTGCGTCGCCAGGTCACCCGCCGTGAACGGTCCGGGCGTATGGCGACTTTTCAGAAAAGGCGAACGGGCGCCGTCGATGATATAGACCGGTTCAAAGGCCATTATTTTCCTCAACTATCGATGCGCGCCGCGCGCAGGATCAAGCCTGCCAACGCTCGATCCTGGCGCAGACGGACGAATTTCAGGCGGCGGCTTTGTGCAGCGGCGTCTGCTGCGCGTCGTGCCCCAAATCGAACGGAAAATCGTCGACGCGAATGACGATATCGCGCAATTCATTACGCCGTTTGAGCACCCCGTAATCTTCGGCCGTCAGCAAACCAGCGGCGAAGGCGGCCTGCGCCAGATCGCGGACATTGGCCTCCGGGTTGTCCTTGAGTCGACCCTGCTTTTCCAGACTGCGCAAGCGGGCTTCGATCGGTTCGGCGGCGATGGTCGCGGCGAGCGCTTGCTCCAACGCGCCGACGGGTTCGCCGATGTGCGGCGGGAGATAGGTTTCGGCGGTCAGTCGATCGCGCGCCGGCGATGGTTCGATCAGTAGCTTGGCAACCTGATGGCCGATGCGGTCCGACGGTACGTCATAGGGATGCCCCAAAGGAAAGACGATCCGGTATAACGACCGACCGATCCAGCCGATCGGAAAATTGGCGATCACTCCGTCGAAGGCCATTTGCGCCTTGTACATCGTGTCCCAGATCGCCCAATGCATCAACGGGGCGTCGGCTTCCTGCCGGCCTTCCGCCTCGTAACGCTTGAGCGTCGCCGAGCACAGGTAGAGCATCGACAGGATATCCCCCAAACGCGCCGACAACTTTTCGCGGCGCTTCAGTTCGCCGCCGAGAACAAGCATCGAAATGTCGGCCAGAAAGGCGAAAGCCGCCGAAAAACGAGTCAATTGCTGGTAGTAGCGTCGGGTTTCCGGCGCCACATTCTCCGGCACAGCCACGAAGTGCGACCCGGTCAGCCCTTTCAAAAAGGCGCGCACGCCGTGGGTGATGGTGAACAGCAGGTGACCAAACAGAGCCTCGTCGAAATCCCGCAGTCCCTGCTGGCCATCGCTGTTGAACGCCGCCTTCATTTCCTTGAGCACGTACGGATGGCAGCGAATGGCACCCTGACCGAACAGAATCATGCTGCGCGTCAGGATGTTGGCGCCTTCGACGGTGATGCCGATCGGCAACTGTTGATAGGCGCGACCGAGGAAATTCGATGGTCCGAGACAGATTCCCTTACCGCCAAGAATGTCCATTCCGTCGTTGACCACCTGCCGAGCGCGCTCGGTGACATGATATTTGGCGATCGCCGAGACCACCGACGGTTTTTCGCCGAGATCGATCGCTCCGGCGGTCATCTTGCGTACCGCATCCATCATGTAGGTGTAAGCCCCGATGCGCGTCAAGGGCTCCTCGACGCCTTCGAAGCGACCGATCGGCATCTTGAACTGGCTGCGCACCCGCGCATAGGCGCCGACCGCCCGCGCCGTGAGCTGCGCCATGCCGGTATTCGATGACGGCAGTGAAATCGAGCGCCCGGCCGCCAGGCATTCCATCAACATCCGCCAACCCTGGCCGACCATCGCCGGACCGCCGATGACGAAATCAAGCGGCATGAACACGTTACGACCTCGCGTCGGGCCGTTCATGAACATCGCGTTCAGCGGCAGGTGCCGACGACCGATTTCGGCACCCGGTGTGTCGCGCGGGACCAGCGCACAGGTGATGCCGAGATACTTTTTGTCGCCGAGCAGACCGTCCGGATCGTAGAGATGGAAAGCCAGACCGAGAAGGGTGCACACCGGACCGAGTGTGATATAGCGCTTGTCCCAGGTGACGCGCATGCCGAGCACCTCCCGGCCTTGCCATTGCCCCCGGCACACGATGCCGACATCCGGGATCGATGCCGCGTCCGATCCGGCCCATGGACTGGTCAGCGCAAAGGCGGGAATTTCCAGCCCTTTGGCCAGGCGAGGCAAATAATGATCCTTCTGCGCATCGGTACCGTAGTGCAACAACAGCTCCGCCGGCCCGAGCGAGTTGGGCACCATCACCGACACCGCCAGCGCCGAAGAACGGGTCGACAATTTGGTGACGATCTGCGAATGTGCGTAAGCCGAAAACTCGAGACCGCCATAGCGACGGGGAATGATCATCCCGAGAAAACCCTTCTCCTTGATGAACTGCCAGGTTTCCGGCGACAGATTGCCGCTTTCGTGCGTCACCTGCCAGTCGTCGACCAGTGCGCAGGCCTGCGCGGTCTCGTGGTCCATGAACGACTGTTCGGCCGCCGTCAGCTTGGGAACCGGATAGGCCAGCAAACGGCGCCAGTCGGGGTCGCCGCGGAATAATTCACCCTCCCACCACACCGTGCCGGCTTCGAGCGCTTCGCGTTCGGTATCCGACATCTGCGGCAGGATGCGCTTGTAGGTCTCGAAGATCGGCGCGCTGACCAGCCGTCGTCGCAGCGGCCTGACACCGAACAGGATGAAGACGGCCAGCGCCAACGCGCCGACCAGCCCCGTGACGATCGTTGTGATCATTGCTGCATCTCCTCAGATTGATTTGGCGGTCGAATCGCCGCTGTCCGACCGCCGGTTGCCCAGTCTTCGATCGATGACGCTGCATGGGCGTGGCGCACTGCCGGTACGTCGAACGAAGGCAACGGCGCCCGCAGTCCGCCGAGCAGAAAAGGCATCAGCCGCTGCGCCAGACGTCTGGCAAACATCCGGCCGTCCTCATCCCCCTGTTCGTCTTCTCCGGCCATATCACTGACATCGTGACCGGTGACCACCCGGATGACGTCGGTACCGGCGATGGCATAGGACATCGCGCCAAGCATGAAATGCATCCGCCAGACGATCTCGGCACGCGGCACGTCGGGCAGGGCGCGGAACAGCGCCTGCTTATAACGCTCGATCACCGCAGCGTATTCGGTAGCGAAAAAGGAACGGACGAATTCTGCCGGCTCGGTCAGTGTCCGACCGAGCAGCCGCAGAAAAGTCATGCCGCCAAGCGCCGGATCTTCACCGACCCGCAACAACGTGCCGAAAAAGGCCTCGAGAATTTGCGAGGGTTTGAGCGGAGAACCGTTGGCCTCTTGTTCGAGCCGATCGAGCAATTGCAAGCGCTCTTGGTTGATCCACGCCAAGCGGCGACGGAAGACTTCGCACAGCAAGGCTTCCTTCGAACCGAAATGGTAGTTGACCGCCGCCAGATTGACCGCCGCGGCACGGGTGATCAGCCGCATCGACGTCGCTTCGTAACCGTTTTCCATGAACAGCCACTCCGCGGCATCGAGGATCCGTTCACGGGTAGCCAAATTGTTTTTTTGATCGGTCATCGCCGGGATAAGCCCTGAAGGTTAGCCTTGCACGTCGGCCCTGAGTGTAATTCCTCAGCGATTATTTCAAACGTTCGTTTTAAAGTCAACCGCCACGGATTACAGCGTCCTTTTCGCGCGATCAGCGTCCGACGCTGCGCGTTAGGTCGCTGGACAAGGCATACTGCCGCTCTCGCGATCACTTCGAAAACCGCATGCGCCGTTACGCCTCTTCCCGACCGGTGGCTGCTTCATCTCCCGCCGACAGCCATTTCTGGCCGACCTTACACAAACTGCTGCCTTATCTGTGGCAATACAAGTGGCGCGTTCTGCTTGCGTTGACCTGTCTGTTCGCCGCCAAAGCCGCCAACGTTGCCGTGCCACTGGTTTTCAAGGACATGATCGATTCGTTGACCGGCGAGCAGCAACGTTTGGCGCTGCCGGTGCTGCTGCTGGTGCTGTACGGCCTGCTGCGCTTTTCGACCTCATTGTTTACCGAACTGCGCGAAGTGCTGTTCGCCCGCGTCACGCAACGCGCCGTGCGCCGGTTGGCGCTGGAAGTCTTCCGTCATCTGCATGAACTTTCGCTGCGCTTTCACCTCCAGCGGCAAACCGGCGGCGTATCGCGCGACATCGAACGTGGCACGCGTTCAATTTCGACACTGATCAGCTTCACGCTGTATTCGATCCTGCCGACACTGGTCGAGATCGGGCTGGTGCTGTCGATTCTGCTGGTCAAGTACGACCATAGCTTCGCATTGATCACCTTGTTGTCGTTGGCCGCCTACGTGGTATTTACCGTCAAGGTCAGCGACTGGCGGATCGCCATCCGGCGCCAGGTCAACGAAAGCGATTCGGCAGCCAATACCCGCTCGGTGGATGCGCTGCTCAATTATGAAACCGTCAAATACTTCAACAACGAAGCGTACGAAGCGCGGCGTTACGACGAGCAACTCGGCAAATGGGAAGATGCGGCCACCAAAAGCCAGTTGTCCTTATCCTGGCTCAATCTCGGCCAACAGTTGATCATCGCCGGCGGAGTGACGGCGATGATGTGGCGCGCGGCCAGCGGTGTCGTTGATGGTCGGATGACCCTTGGCGATTTGGTACTGGTCAACGCTTTCCTGATTCAGTTGTACATGCCGCTGAATTTTCTTGGCGTCGTTTACCGCGAAATCCGCCAGTCGATGACCGATATCGAGCGCATGTTCGATTTGCTGGCCGTCAATCGGGAAGTCGCCGATGCGCCAAACGCCATCGCCCGACCCGATGGCCCGGTCGATATCCGCTTCGCCGCGGTCGATTTCTCTTATGAAGTAAATCGCCAAATCCTGCATGGCGTCGACTTCACCATTCCCGCTGGACAAACGGTGGCGGTGGTCGGTGAATCGGGGTCAGGGAAATCGACCCTGGCGCGCTTGCTGTACCGCTTCTACGACGTCACCGGCGGCGAAATCCGCCTAAACGGCATCGACGTGCGGCAACTGACGCAAACCAGCCTGCGCGCCGCGATCGGCATCGTGCCGCAGGACACCGTGCTGTTCAACGACACCATCTACTACAACATCGAATACGGCCGTCCCGGTGCCAGCAGAGAGGAGATCATCGCCGCCGCCGAAGCTGCGCAACTGCTCGCCTTTATCGACCTTTTGCCAGACGGCTACCGGACGATGGTCGGCGAACGAGGACTTAAACTCTCCGGCGGCGAAAAACAGCGCGTCGCCATTGCTCGTGCCTTGCTCAAAAATCCGGCGGTGCTGATTTTCGACGAAGCCACCTCCGCGCTGGACTCCAAAACCGAACAAGCGATTCAGGCCAGCTTGGACAACGCCGCCCGCGGCCGTACGACCTTGGTCATCGCCCATCGGCTGTCGACCATAGTCAATGCCGACCAAATCCTGGTGATGGACGGCGGACGAATCGTCGAACGCGGCTCACACGCCCAACTTCTCGAAACAGCCGGGATATATGCCCAGATGTGGGCGTTGCAACAACGCGAAGAGTCGACCGCAGAACCCGCCAGCGGATAAAACCGCTTGTGTACCGGCCAAACCACGAAGTCGGACGAAGCCACTGGAAGAAACTGACCATTCAATGAAACAACTTGTCAAGCCGAACACCCTACGTTCACACGATCGACAAATTGCGCGTGCTTGACTCGACTGGGCAGACGCCCTTGCTTGACAGGGATAGTTATTCGGCCCTTCAAACTGCGTGAGAGGGGCCGAGCCAGCCACCCTGCGGGAACGTCTAGCGGAGCGGGATCGTCATCGCCCGCTTATTCCATTGCATCAGGCTCAGGCTGACCAAACCCAGTGCCAGCAACAACAGCGATACCGGCTCAGGAACTTGATGCCCACGCTCGCCTTCGATGACATAGGCCAACGAGTTTCGTCCCGTGCCTTGCCAAAACCATGTCGCATCGGCAAGGTTGTTGCCGCCTCCATCATTAAAATTATTAATAATATCAATGGAAATTGGCGCCGAAGCAAACATCAGTGCTAGGCCCGAAAGCTCATACCGCGAGAGCAAACTTCCGCCACCGATCGGATCAATGGATTTGGTCATACCCGCCGCCGACACCGGCGCACTGGAGTTGAACGTCACCACGAAGTCGTCGGCGTAAGAAGGTGTGCCGTCGGCAAGAGGGGCACCATTGCTGTCCTGATAAAAGCCCCACCAAGTGATTTTGTTAATGATCACGGAGCCAGCGAGTGGCGACAAGGATTGCGATAAGGGGCTGCCGGTTGAAGCGTCGGCCTGCACCCCGTCAGACAAATTGGCGGACGGCGGTGCTGCCGACCACAGCACCACGGCAAGCGCGTGCGCCGGGATCAAAACCGTCAATCCCGCGACGACGGTCGTAACCGCCTTTAGCAACCTAGCACGGATGTTCATGTAAGACTCCAATTAAACAGATTATTGATTTGGCAACCTCGCCAGCGTCCTTATGACCAAAAGCAAAAAAGGCGCCAAAAAAATTTATAAGCAATATTAGACACTTAAAAAATTCCACTGCTTGTCTGTAAAGTTTTTCGACACTCCCGCAGACGTTCTTGCCGAAGTGTCGTTCGCTCACGGCATCAGTTCGCATCAAACCAACGGCACGCCCAGGACTGGCAGTTGAAACTCCAGTGCATCGACGATGAAATCGCTGCCATGTTTCACGCCGCCTGCATCCGACGTCACCGGCGCGCCGAAGCTGCCATCCGGATTGGTATGGGCGCCAAACATGAAGTTTGCCCCGTCATAGACCCCGGCATTGATCTCGACCGAAGTAAACGCTGTTGCCGAACTTATCGTGACCTGCTTGGTGCCAGCGAGATTATCCGCGCTGAACACTTTTTCGCCCACCACGTTGCCGCTTGCATCGAGCAGACGCAAGCGGCCGCTTTCCACGAAACCAGTGCCGTCATCTTGCGAGAAGAATCGGTTCAGGAACAGTGTCAGCCCAGTCGCTCCTTGATCCAGGTTAAAGCGTAGCGACTCCTTGCCGTCGATCTCCTGCCGCACGCTGCTGGTCGCTTCGGACTGGCCGCTGACCCCCAGATCACCGGCGAAGACATCATTACCCGACAACAAGTTCGGCAACGCGCCGGTGAACTTGACCGGTGTGTAGGCTTCTGCGGCGTTGGTGTAATCGGCCTTGTGCTCGATACTGACGTGCGAGTTCGTCCACGCGACCGTCCATTCCTTGTTGGTGCCGGTTTCGCGCACCGGCGCGCCACCAATGCGCACCGTTTGCGTCGCCGCTGGATTCACGTGTATCGCAAGCGTAGACACATCGCTGTAACTGCCGTCCTCGTCGGTCAAGCTGACACGAATGGTGTTTGGCCCCGCGGCGGCGTAGATATGGTTCACTACGCCCAAGGCACTGTAAGTTGTACTCGTACCGTCACCCCAGTTCACGCGGAGGCCATTGGCCGCCAGCGTATCAGCGCCAGGATCGACGTAGTTGGCCAGCGACAGCGAATAAGAGACACCTGCGGTGGCGGTCGCGGCACCCGTCGCACCCAGAGTCGGCGCGACGTTATTGACATTGACCGCTTTGGTTTGCTGCGTGCTGCCGCCGTCGCCGTCGCTCACCGTCACCTGGATGCTGCGCGGGGTGCTGTTCACCGGGCCGTCTTGATCGTCGGCGAAGCTGTGGCTGACGTTGCCGCCGAGTGCCGCCAGTTGCGCCGCCGTGAGGTTTTGCACCGCCGTGCCGTCGCCCCAGTCAATGCTGTAGTTCAGCGGGTCGTTGCTTCCCGCCGGGTCGCTGCCGACCAGGTTCAGTGTGTAGGTCGCGCCTTCGTTGGTGGTGGCGTTGCCGCTCAGGGTCAGGCTCGGGGCCGCGTTGTTGACCGTGAGCGATTTGCTG
>JAEUOJ010000070.1 GCA_016789495.1 Accumulibacter sp.
GGGTGCGGTTGCCCGCTTCATCGTACGGGTAGGCCAGGGTCTTGCCGCCGGCCGTGGTGCTGGAGAGCCGGCCGGCGGCGTCCCAGACGAGGGTCGCGGTCTGGCCGTCGATGGATTCAGGTTGTCAAAGAGCGATGAATGGCGTCAGAAAAACATGGCGCGTCTTCTATTTCGTAACTCGGGTTGTTGCCAGTCGCCCTGGTCGCCGTCGGCTTGCAGCCATCCGGCGCAGAGCTAACCGACCGGCCGACGCCTGTCGGAAATCGCAGCCGCAAACTCTGCGGTCTACGACAGGACTGGCGCGGCCGCTACGAAGGGCGTTTTCCCGGTGTTGCCTTGCACGACCTCTTGCACGTGATCGACCACTGTTTGCAGAATGTGGGCCTGTTTGGCCAGTTCTTGCGACAACGCCAGTACAGTACCTACGCCCGCCTGAGTGCCTTCGCCAAGACCCTCCATCCGTTCCATCTGCCGGTTGATGTTCGCGAGCGCGCTTTCCTGTAGCGAGGCGGCTCGGCCGATACCCTCCAAGGCCGACGAAAGAGCGCCGACCTGCCCAAAAACCTCGCGCAAGACTTCACGGGTCGTGCCAAGCGACGATTGGCCCTGGTCGATCTGTCGACGAACGGTCGGCACGCGGTCCACCGCCAAGGCTTGCATTGTCGCCGAAACGTTTTCGAGTTGCTGCCGAGCGCCGCCGAGCATCGCCGTGATTTCGCCAGCGGAAGCGTTGCTGACCACTGACAGGCGAGCTACTTCGTCGGCAACAACGGCGAAACCCCGACCATGCTCACCGGCGCGTGCGGCTTCAATAGCCGCGTTTAATGAAATAATTTTTGTTTGAAAGGCGATGTCGGTAATGATTTGATTGCGGTTGGCGATTTCCTGAAAGACACTGTTCATTGTCGTCACTTGCCGATTGGCCTCCTCGATCGCCTCAATGACGTCGTTGGTGCCGTCAATCATGTGGTCGATCGACTCGCCGAGCCGACTGATCGAGTCGTTACCCGCATCAAGAGAGCAATTGCTCTGTGTCGCCGTTGTCAGCGAGCGATGTACGGCTTGCGCAGTATCTCTGAAGCTACCGTCGAGCACCGACATGGCCTCAAACGAATGGCCGATCGCCACCCTCTGTTCGGAAGCCGCAACCGTTAGTTCGTCGACTTGCTCGCGCACTTGACGCGCCGCACCATCAGTCGTTTTGGCCTGCGCCTCAAGATGGTCGATCGCCTCCAGCAGTGGCTTGCTGACCATCGCGGCAACGACGTTCGAAAACCGGCTGGCGACCGTCAGGGACAAGACGAGCAGAACGACACCCAAAGCAACCGTGCCGTAAATGAGGTTTTCAGTCGTTTGCAGGGCGCTGTCCAGTGCTTGACCGGTCGATTCGCTGATCGATCCGAGAGTGTTGCGGATCTTGGACATCACCGGAAGCAGGCCCTCCGCGAAGAGTTTGACGGCCCGTTGCCGGTCGCCAGCCGACGAAGCTTCCCTGAGGTCGTTTTCGATCGAGGTCAGCAGCGGGAGATCAAAGGAACTGAATTCTTCGATTTCCGACTGGATGGCCTTGTCGTTCAGCCGTTTTCCCAATTGATCGAGCGCACCGGCGATTCTATCGAAAGTGCTCTTGTAGTCCTGCCAGTGCTCGTCGGAAGGTTCGTTGATGTAGGCTGTGATGGTCGTCAGAGCTTGATGCAGGTGCTTTTGGATGGCTTCGGCTTCGCCAGCAAGAGCTCGCGACTGGGAAACGCGCGCCTGCATCGTCAGCACCGCCAGAGAGCCTAACGACGAAACCACTAAGGAAATCGTCATCAGAGCAGCGAACACAAAGCCGATGATCAGGATCTTCTTGCGCAAGGGCGAGTGTTCGATGAAACGGGAAACGTTGAATCTTGTGCGCTTGTCTTCCTTGACGAGAGTCACTGCATCCAGCCGCTTGCCAGTCATCGCATTCTCCTAGAGGATCTACTAATATAACTTGAGTTATTCAAATATATCGAATCGTCGCTGGCGAAGAACGGCTAAGAGGTCCGCATCGACTCGGTAACGGGAGTGTTGGAACCAATCCGCGCCTATCGCCAGATCTTCGCTTGGCGGTCGATCTTTTCTCTCGTGGAGGTTGCAGAAATGCTGATGAAAGCTGTTTTTCCCGCCCTGCTGCTGGCTGTTACCATCGGTTTTTCCGATGGGGCTCTGGCCTCCTCAGGGTCCGAAATCAAGGCGGCAATGGGTCCGCTGCGCGATTCCTTGCTGACCATGTTGAAGAATGCCGACAAGCGTGGACCGGAGCAGCAAAAAGCAGTGAAGGAAACGGCCAACAAGGTGTCGCAACTGGTCAAAGAACTAAAAGTGCCTGCCGATAAGGAGAGCGCTGCGGCAGAGTTGAAATCGGTGTGGGGTGAGTTCAACAAAGTACGCGAAGAAAAGGTGGTTCCGGCTATCCTTGCCGGCAATACATCTGAAGCGGAAAAGCTGGTCAATGGCGAGCAAAAACAGCGCCTGATGAAAATCATGCAGATCTGCGACCAGCTCAAATAGGTCAGCTCGTCAGACAACCGGTGGGCGGCATTCCGCTCTATGCGACATCATTCAAACGATCAAGGGCAAGCCGATGCCCATCGGTATTGTCTTTGTTGATTTCGAACCCGTATGGGGAGGGTCCCTTCGCTCCTTCAAGACTCTTGACTGCGAAGCGAGCCCTCTGGCAGCCGCGCCTCGAGCCATCCGCCGCGTCCTGATACCAACCTCGGGAACGAGAAACGTCCGAGCCGCCAGTTCATCAGCGAGGCACTGCGGTTCCGGCCAGGGTGATATCGATCGAGGGTCATCGTAAACGCCAAAGAAGGCCGTAGCGGCCTTCTTTGGTTTATTCTCCGGGGAAACCGTCGGCACGCGGGCCGACGAGTGCGTCTTACTTGCTCGGCGCGGGGGCTACCGCCGGGGTGGCGGGAACGGCGGGTGTCGCGGCCATCGGGGCGGCGGCTTTCTTGGCGTTGTGCTTTTTGACGCCATGCCGCTTTGCCTTGTGCTTGCCGTGCTTCTTCATGACCGGCTTGGCGTGCATGGTGCCAGCAGTGGCTTTCATCTCCGGCTTGGCGGCGGGAGCGGCGGCAGTCGGGGCGGCAGTCGGGGCGGCAGTCGGGGCGGCAGTCGGGGCGGTGACGGGCGCGGCAGCGGGCGCACCCACCGCGGTTTTGCCCATATCCTTGGCCGGCGCGGCGGCTGGCGCCTGTGCGAAAGCGGCAGTGCCAAAAGTGGCGGCGATGGCGACAGCAAGCAAATTCTTCAACATGGTGGTCTCCTGAAATAAATGGGCTGAGTTCACTCGACCGCAACTGGAAATTTGTTTTGGCTTGCGGTCTTGCTGGAATAACGAGCGATCCAGCACACCGATGTCAGGTCATTGGTAACCCGCTGTAACGCGCTGTGACCAGCGGATGCCGGCGGCGAATCATCGCTTCTCCGCCAGCATCGCCTTGAGCATCGCCAACCGTTGACTGGCGGAGGCTTTGTCGGGGACAGCCGCTTGTTTCCCCCCCGAAAAGCGCAAATTTTCGCTGCCCAGTTCGGCGATGAAACGCGAGGGCTGACAGGGAAGCCACTCCCGGCCCTGCTGGCGTCGCTCGGCGTAGCTGAGGTGAAGCGAGCGCTGCGCGCGGGTGATGCCGACGTACATCAGCCGGCGCTCCTCTTCGAGACGGCCATCGGCCTGTGACTCACGGTGCGGCAGGATGCCCTCTTCGAGACCGACCAGGAAAACATGTTTGAATTCCAGCCCCTTGGCCGCGTGCAGCGTCGATAGGCGAACCGCGTCGATGTCAGCCTCGTTCTTGTCAAGCGTGCTGCTCAACGCGATACCCTGCGTCAGTTCGAGCAGCGATTTGCCTTCGTCGTCGCCTTTCTTGCCCAGCCAGGCGCAGAAATCCTGGAGATTCGCCCATTTCGCCTGCGCGGCGCGCCGTTCCTCGCGCTGGTGCAACCAATCTTCGTAATCAATGGCGGCAAGCAACTCGGTGAGTACCGCTGACGCCGGCTGACGCGCCGCACTGGCTTGCAAACGGCGAACCAGTCCAGAAAATTTTTCAATCGCTTCGAGCAGCCGCGGCGGCAGTTGGCTGGCGAATCCCTGTTCCGAGGCGGCGGCAAACAGTGAACAGTGACGGCGGCCGGCATAAGCGCCCAGAATCTGCAGCGAGCTGGCACCGACGCCGCGCTTCGGAGTACTGATGGCACGCAGATACGCCGGATCGTCGTCCGGGTTGGCCAGCAAACGCAAATAAGCCAGCAAGTCCTTGATTTCGGCCTTGTCGAAAAACGATTGCCCACCGGACAGCAGATAAGGAATGCGCTGGTCGCGCAGCGCCTGCTCGAATGGTCGCGCCTGGAAATTGCCGCGGTAGAGGATGGCGTAATCGCGAAACTCCCCACGATGTTCGAAACGGTGCGCCTGCAATTTCATCACCACCGCCGCCGCTTCCAGCTCGCTGGTCTTGCTGGCGGTGACGGTGATCGGCTCGCCGTGACCAAGAGCCGACCACAACTGCTTTTCGAACAGTTTTTCGTTGTTGGCGATCAGCGCGTTGGCCACCTGCAGGATCCGCCCCGTCGATCGATAATTCTGTTCCAGGGTGATCACTTTCAGTTGCGGGTAATCGTCTGGCAAGCGGCGCAGGTTGTCGATGTCGGCGCCGCGCCAGCCGTAGATCGCTTGATCGTCATCGCCAACAGCGGTAAACGCCGCCCGCGGTCCGGCCAGCCCTTGCAGCAAGGCGTACTGGCAGGTGTTGGTGTCCTGGTATTCGTCGATCAACAAATAACGCAAGCGGTTTTGCCATTTCTCGCGCCGCGCCGGCTGCTGGTCGAACAACGTCACCGGCAGGACGATCAAATCGTCGAAATCAACCGCCTGATAAGCTCGCAGCGTCGCCGCGTAGCTGGCGTAGGCGTTGGCGGCCAGCAGATCGCCGTCCGTTTGCGCCTGCTGACGAGCCTGGTCGGGCGAGATCAGCGCGTTTTTCCAGTTTGAAATTTGCGACTGGCAGCGGCGGATGGCGCCCTTGTCGGTACTGCCGGTCAGTTCGGCGACGATAGCGAAACAATCGCTGGCATCCAGAATCGAAAAGGACGGTTTGTAGCCCAGCGCCGTCGCTTCCTCGCGCAGAATACGCGCACCAAGGGCGTGGAAAGTGGAAATCGTCAGCCCGTTCAGGCGTTTGCCTGCCAACAGTTTGCCGACCCGCTCCTGCATTTCGCGCGCCGCCTTGTTGGTGAAGGTGATCGCCGCGATGTGGCACGGGTCGAGCGCGCAACAATCGATCAAATAAGCGATTTTTTCGGTGATCACCCGCGTCTTGCCTGATCCGGCACCCGCCAGCACCAGCAGCGGCCCATCCAGGTAACGGATCGCCGCGCGTTGCGGCGGATTCAATGCAGCGGCCATTGGCACGGAGAAAAAGGCAGGGGGCGATTCTAGCACGCCGTCACCCCCCGGCAGGGTCGGCACAGGTCGGCGACCTTTCCCGGCGCGGCCAGTTACCGCCGGCTCAGGGCCGTGGGATCGGGCTGGCGATCACCCCAATGTGGCGGTGGCGTCCATCGTCAGCCAGCCCTGATGGTCTTCGGCCCACAGGTGCACCCGTTTGCCGTCGGACTGCGGCGTGCCGTTGACGAAAAAGGGCTGGCCGTCAAAGGTCGGTCGCAGCGCGCGGAATTCGAAGTGCGTCAACTCCGCGTCCGGACAACGGTGGCGCAGCAGGTCGACCAGCAGGGTGGCCAACAACGGGCCATGGACCACCAAGCCGGGATACCCTTCCACTTCGGTGACATAGCGGCGGTCATAGTGGATGCGGTGACCATTGAAAGTCAGCGCCGAATAGCGGAACAACAGCACGTCATCAGGCTGCCAGCGCGTCCGCCAAATGGGATCCGGGTACGTCGGCCGCGGCGCTGGTGGCGCCATCCCCGGTGCGCCGAGATCGCGATAGACGATTTCGTGAAACTCGCGCAAGGCCAGTTCGCTCTCGCCGACCCGACGCAGTTCATGCCGGACCTTGACGAAGACCAACCGCCCGCTACGGCCGTTCTTCTCGGTGATGTCATCGATCGTCGATAGACGGCTGACGGTATCGCCGACGCGCAGTGGCTGATGAAACTCGAACTGACTGGCCGCCCACATCCGCCGTGGCAGCGGCACCGGCGGGAGAAAACCGCCCCGCTTGGCATGGCCGTCAGGGCCGATTTCCGATTGGCGATGCAAAGGCAGGAAGTACAGCCAATGCCAGAGCGCCGGCAGCGGCGTGCCGTTCGTCGGGCGGTCGGCGGGACGATCGAGGGTCGCCGATAGCGCGGCGTACGGCGTCGGGGTCAAGATGTCGATCGTTTCCTCGCGACGACCCAGCCATTCGTTGAGATCCATTGCACGAACTCCTTCATCGAAAAGGACAACGCAAAAAGCCTGGCTGGGCGATCGCCTATTCGCTCAATAATCGACCAGCCGGTAATCATCAACCCGTCATCGGCACCACGACAGAGCGGGAGCATGCACTTGTCGGCGCATTTGAGGTGCTGTCCATGGTCCTCGCGGCGGGATTCCTGACCATGCCGAATCAAAGTTCAGCATTCGAACATCTCGTGCAACAGCCGATCGACGCCAATCCGCCAATCCGGCAAGCAAAGCGCGAAAGCATCCCGCAGCTTGTCGGTCGCCAAACGGGAGTTGGCCGGTCTCGGCGCCGGCAGCGGGTAGGCGCTGCCGGCGATCGGGATGACACCGTCAGTGGCTACACGGATCGGCTGGCCGGCTCGTCGGGCGCGATCGATCACCCGGCAGGCATACTCGTGCCAGTTGGTCTCGCCGCTGGCGACAAGGTGGTAGATGCCGGCCAGAGTGGCCGCGCGTTCGGGTCGGCAGACGAGGGTTCGTAGAAGATGCGCGGTTACGTCGGCGATCAGTTGCGCACCGGTCGGCGCCCCGAACTGATCAGAAACCACCTCGAGCCGGTCACGCTCCCTGGCCAACCGCAGGATGGTGCGCATGAAATTCCTGCCATGGGCGGCGAATACCCAGGCGGTGCGCAAAATCAGATGTTGCGGACAGTCGGCGACGGCGAGCTCGCCGGCCCGTTTGCTCTGGCCATAGACACTCAGCGGCGCGGTGGCATCGTCTTCGCGCCAGGGGACATGTCCTCGACCATCGAAAACATAATCGGTCGAGTAATGGATCAACCAAGCGTTCAGTTTCCGTGCCTCATCGGCCAACACGGCCGGCGCCGCGGCGTTGACTTGCCACGCCAGTTCGGGCTCCGCTTCCGCCTGATCGACCGCCGTGTAGGCGGCGGCGTTGACGATCACCGCGGGAGCCACTCGCCGGACAGACGACGCCAAACCCGCCAGGTCGGTGAGATCACCGCCGAGATCGCCGGAGCCTTCTCGGCCGAGAGCGATCAATTCGCCGAGCGGGGCCAGGCTGCGCTGCAGTTCCCAGCCAAGTTGACCGTGTTTGCCGAAGAGCAGGATTCTCACGGCTGGCGTTGGCGATAATTGATGTCCAGCCATTGCCGGTAGTCGCCGGACTGTGCGCCAGCGAGCCATTGGCGATGGTCAAGGTACCAGCAGACGGTCTTGCGCAAGCCGCTGGCAAAGTTTTCCGTCGGGCGCCAGGCAAGTTCGTCGGCGATCTTGCCCGCATCGACCGCGTAGCGCCGATCGTGACCGGGTCGATCGGCCACGTGCACGATCTGTTTGGCATACGAGCGTCCGTCGGGTCGTGGGTGCAATTCATCAAGCAGCGCGCACACGGTATGCACCACCTCGAGATTGCTCCGTTGGTTGCCGCCGCCGATGTGATAGGTCTCGCCAGGGCGTCCCGCCGCCAGCACCCGACGCAAGCCGCGACAATGGTCGCCGACATACAACCAATCGCGGATCTGCAGGCCATCCCCGTAAATCGGCAGCGATTTGCCCGCCAGGGCATTGACGATCAACAACGGAATCAGCTTCTCTGGAAATTGATACGGACCATGATTGTTCGAGCAGTGCGTGGTCAGTACCGGCAGGCCGTAGGTATGGAAATAAGCGCGCACCAGGTGATCGCTGGCTGCTTTGCTGGCTGCATACGGGCTGTTGGGTCGATACGGGCTGATTTCGTTGAACGCCGCCTCGTCATCGGCCAACGAACCGTAGACTTCGTCGGTGGAGACGTGCAGAAAGCGAAAAGCGCGCTGAGCCGTCGCCGCCTGTCGCTCATAAAAACCGCGTGCCGCTTCGAGAAGGTGGAAGGTGCCGACGATGTTGGTCTGAATGAACTCGGCCGGACCATGAATCGAGCGGTCGACATGCGATTCGGCGGCAAAATGTACAATCGCCCGTGGTCGGTGCTCGTCGAGCAAACGGTCGACCAGCGGCCGGTCGCCGATGTCACCGCGAACAAATACGTGCCGCGGGTCATCGAACAAGGTGGCCAGATTCTCCAGATTGCCGGCGTAGGTCAGCTTATCGAGATTGACGATGCCTTCGGCGTGGTTCGCCAACCAGTCGGCCACGAAATTGGCGCCGATGAAGCCCGCGCCTCCGGTCACCAGAATCATCGTGGAATCATCCGTAAAAATGGGCTGCGACGACAAGGAATGATGCGCGCTTCGCCGAATACCGACCAGGGCAAATCCGCAAGACAGGTCACCGTCGGGGTCAGTGAAACGGTTTCGAGACATTATACGGCGGCGGCAGACGACTGCCCGGCTTTGGCCGGATTCTTGTCTTATGAAGACGCGCCGGCGTCCGGACGCGCGCTTGACCCTGCTCGAGGACTAAGGTATATCCCGCTGCGGGAGACGAGTCGATCGTCGTTTTTGGTACAACCGGCCTGAATCATCGATCACCGTCGATAGTGTCAGGCGAGGACATAGCGGAATAAAGGAGCGGCGATGGAACGTGAAGCGATGGAATATGACGTGGTAATTGTCGGCGCCGGACCGGCGGGGCTCTCGGCCGCGATCCGTCTCAAACAGTTGAACGCCGATTTGGCGGTGATGGTTCTGGAGAAAGGCTCCGAAGTCGGCGCACACATTCTTTCCGGCGCGGTGATCGAAAGCCGCGCACTTGACGAGTTGATCCCTGACTGGCAAGCCCAAGGCGCCCCCTTGACCACGCCGGTCACCGAGGATCAGGTGTTTCTCTACCGCAGCGAAACCGCCGCCACCCGGCTGCCGGATTTCGCCGTTCCCGCGCCGATGCACAACAGCGGCAATTACATCATCAGCCTCGGCAATCTGTGCCGTTGGCTGGCGGAACAGGCGGAGGGCGCAGGCGTCGAGATTTTCCCCGGTTTCGCCGCCACCGAAGTGCTCTATCACGACGATGGATCGGTGAAAGGCGTGGCGACCGGTGACATGGGTCGCGACAAGGACGGCGAAGCAAAGGACAGCTTTCAGCCGGGCATCGAACTGCACGCCAAGTACACCCTGTTCGCCGAGGGGTCTCGCGGACAACTAGGCAAGGAACTGATCGCCCGCTTTCAACTCGCTGCCGAGGCGACGGCGCAGCATTACGGACTCGGCATCAAGGAACTGTGGCAAATCGACCCGGCCAAGCATAAACCCGGACTGGTGCAGCACGGCGCCGGCTGGCCGCTCAGTGCGAGTGGCGCCACCGGCGGTTCGTTTCTCTATCATCTGGAAGATGGCCAGGTGGCGGTCGGCCTGATCGTTGACCTCAATTACGCCAATCCCTATCTTTCGCCGTTCGAAGAGTTCCAGCGCTTCAAGAAACAAAGTGAAGTCCGCCAGTATCTCGATGGCGGCAAGCGCTTGTGTTACGGCGCGCGGGCGATCACCAAGGGCGGCTTGAACAGTTTGCCGAAACAGCATTTTCCGGGTGGCCTGCTGATCGGCTGCGATGCCGGAACGCTGAACTTCGCCAAAATCAAAGGCGTGCATACGGCAATGAAGTCCGGCATGCTGGCTGCCGAGACGATACAGGCGGCCTTGCAGGCCGGCGATACCGGCCGCAGCGATCTGAACGCCTACGCCGACGCTTTCAAAAACTCCTGGCTGTACGACGAACTGTACCAAGCGCGCAACTTCGGACCGGCGCTGCACAAGTTCGGCACCTTTCTCGGCGGCGCCTTCAACTGGCTCCAGCAAAATTTGTTCGGTGGCAAGATGTTCTTCACCTTGAAGGACCAGAGCACCGATCACGGACAACTGGCTCCGGCTGCGTCATTTCAGCCGATAGCCTACGACAAGCCCGACGGCGTGCTGACCTTCGATCGGCTGTCCTCGGTGTTCGTCTCCAACACCGCGCATGAGGAAGAACAGCCGATCCATTTGCAATTGCTCGACAGCGACAAGGCCATCGCCGTCAATTACAAGCAATACGCGTCGCCGGAACAGCGGTACTGCCCGGCGGGGGTTTATGAAATCGTCGAGGAAAGCAGCGGACCGCGTTTGCAGATCAACGCCTCCAATTGCCTGCATTGCAAGACCTGCGATATCAAGGATCCAACGCAGAACATCCGCTGGGTGGCTCCGGAGGGTGGCGGCGGACCGAATTATCCGAACATGTAACCTCTTCTGGCGGCGCGGCGGACGCGACCCGGCGGCGTTTGCCGTTCTGCTCGGCCAAGGCCCAGGCGACGTGTTCCCTGACCAGCGGCGAAGGGTCGTCACGACGAGCCTCTAACGCCGCCACCACCGTCGGCGAATCGTCGGCATTGCCCAGCGCGACGGCGAGGTTGCGCAACCAGCGCCGGTAGCCGATGCGGTGGATCGGGCTGCCGGCCAGCCGCTGGCGGAATTGCTCTTCACTCCAGGCGAAAAGCGTCGTCAATGGTGCCGCGTCGAGCCCGTGACGCACGGCGAAGTCGGCATCGCCGAGGGTGGCGAAACGGTTCCAAGGACAATGCAGTTGGCAATCATCGCAGCCATAGACGCGGTTGCCGATCGCCCGCCGCAAGTCAGGCGGAATGCTGCCGTCGAGCTCGATCGTCAGATACGAAATGCAACGCCGGGCATCGACCTGGTACGGTGCGACGATCGCCCGCGTCGGACAGACCTCGAGACAGCGCAGGCAATCGCCACAATGTTCGTCGATCGGCGCATCCGCCAGCAGCGGCAGATTGCAATAGATCTCGCCAAGAAAATGCCACGACCCCTGCCGGGTCAGGGTCAAGGTATGTTTGCCGCGCCAGGCGATGCCCGAACGGGAGGCGAATTCGGTTTCCAGTACCGGCGCAGAGTCCGAAAATGCCCGCCAAGCCAAGGGTTCGGCCACCGCCTTGCCGGCCAGTTCTTTCGCCAAACGCTCGCCGAGTCGATTCAGCCGCTGGCGAACCGTCTTGTGGTAGTCCCGCCCCAACGCATAGCGCGAGATATAGGCCCGTTGCCGATCAGCAAGCACCGCTTGCCCGTCGGCCGCGGCCGGCCAGTACGGCAGACGCACCGAAATGACCGATCGCACGCCAGCCAGCAGACTCGCCGGCGCGGCGCGTAACGAGGCGTGTTTGGCCATATAATCCATTTCGCCGTGCCTGCCCAACGCCAGCCAGCGCTGCAGACGACGCGCCGCCGCGGCGACATCGACGCTAGCGATGCCGACCGACGCAAAGCCTAGCTCCCGCCCCCAATGCCTGATTTTTTTCGTCAGCTCGGCGTAATCCGGTGGCGGCGCGTCAACTCGTTGATCGTCATCCATCCGGAAATTCGCCTGATGCCCCATCCCGAACACCCTTCATCGCCATCGACCTACTCCTTCTACCTGGCGGACGAGGAAGCGACCTCGCATCTGGGCCGCCAATTGGCTCCCCTGCTTCACCCGGGGCTTGTGATCTGGCTCGAAGGTGACCTTGGCGCCGGCAAGACGACGCTGGTGCGCGCCTTGTTGCGCGCGCTTGGGCACCAAGGACCAGTGAAAAGCCCGAGTTACACGCTGGTTGAAATTTACGTCATTTCGAGCATATACTGGTATCACTTTGATTTCTATCGTTTCAACTTTCCAGAAGAGTTCTTGGATGCAGGGTTTGGCGAGTACTTCCGTGACGATGCCG
>JAEUOJ010000094.1 GCA_016789495.1 Accumulibacter sp.
GCAACCCGAGCAGCGGCGTAAGGCATGAGAAAGGGACTCCGTGGATTTGTGGACGATGCGCTGTCGCGCACCGGGCCGCTTGCCGTGGAAAAGTCTGGCGACTTTCCCACCGCGCCTCCCTTCGCCCACAAGCTCCACCGAACTCTATTCGTTTTGTATAAAATCCCGGCAGGTCAAAACCAACCGTATCACCGGTCAGTCGACCACAATTGGCAAGGCTCCACTTATCAAAGCAGGTTTTCTGTCCAAACAAACGTGGCCACCTCTCCCGGCGCCGAGGACTAAAACGAAAAACCGCCACGTTTCAACAACAGAGCGGTTTCACACAAAGGCAGTCCCATTACGCCCGTATAGCTGCCCGCCAAGTGGTCGACGAAAATGCCGGCACGTCCCTGGATGCCGTATGCGCCAGCCTTGTCCATCGGTTCGCCGGTGGCGACATAACGTTTGATTTCCGCGGTCTCCAGTTCGCGGAAACGGACCTCGCTGATCGACAGTGCCACCTCCAGTTTGCCGTGCGCAGCCAGAGCAACGGCGGTGAGCACTCGATGCGTTCTCCCGGATAGCCGAGCCAGGATCTTTTCGGCGTCCTGGGCGTCGGTCGGTTTGCCAATCAATTGCCCATCGAATTCGAGTGTCGTGTCGGCGGCCAATACCGCGTGCGCCGGTAAACGACGGCTGTATATGATCTGGCAGCCAAATTCGGCTTTCTGGCGAGCGATTCTTTCGACATAGACTCGCGGTTCTTCACCTGGCAGTGGGGTTTCATCAAGCG
This sequence comes from Accumulibacter sp., assembly GCA_016789495.1. GTDB lineage: Bacteria > Pseudomonadota > Gammaproteobacteria > Burkholderiales > Rhodocyclaceae > Accumulibacter. The sequence continues at coordinate 776 of JAEUOJ010000094.1, forward strand.
CCTGATCGGTTCGCGGCGAGTTGCGAAACGGCAGGATGTCGAAAGGAATGTCGATCAATTTCAGCAGTTCGCGTCGGCGCGGGCTGCGCGACGCCAGATGCAGACGCAATGGGTGGTTCGGGACCATCATCAGCCTTCTCGATGGTAGGGATGGTTGCACAACAGACTATACGCCCGATAAAGCTGTTCACAGAGCACCAATCTGGCCAGCATGTGCGGCAGGGTCAGACTCGACAGACGCAAGGTCTCGGCGGCCTGCTGCTTCAGCGCCTGATCCACGCCGTCGGCTCCGCCGACGACGAACGCCGTGTCGCCGCCTGCGTAGCGCCAGGCCTCGAGGCGATCGGCCAACTGCCGGGTCGTCAGATCGCTGCCGCGTTCGTCGAGAACGACCGTGCGCGAATAGCTCTGCAAAGCGAGCTGCAGACGGTCTCTTTCCGCGGCGAGCAATTGTTGTCGGCTTTTGCTGCCCCGGGGTTCCGGCCGGACTTCGACGACCGCCAGCGGCAAGTCGCGCGGCATTCGCCTGGTGTATTCGGCACATCCTTCGGCGATCCACGCCGGGGGCTTATGGCCGACGGCGACCACGGTCAGTTTCACAAGTTCGCCGTCATCGGGTGATCGGCCGCCAATGCTGGCCGGAGCCGGGGCCGTGGCCCTTCACCACCCCACAAGGCCTCAAGATTGTAATGTAGGCGAACGGCGGGTTGCATCACGTGTACGACAATATCGCCTAGATCGACCAGTACCCATTCGCCGGCGTCCTCGCCTTCACAAGAAAGAATGATCGCCCCAGCCGCGCGCACCTTGTCATAGACGCTACGGGCCAGGGCCTTGACTTGTCGGCTTGAGTCGCCGCTGGCGATGACCATGCGGTCGAACAACGAGGTCAGCGGGCTGGTATTGATCACTTCGATATCGCGACCCTTGATGTCTTCAAGAGCGTCGACGACAAGTTTTTCGAGTTGCTGAAGATTTAGTGTCAAAGCGATGAGTCCTTCGTGTAAAGACGATGCGCTTGAATATAGGCGATCACCGAATCGGGCAATAGATAACGCGGGCTGTTGTCGTTGAGGAACAGGGCGCGGATGCGGGTTGCCGAAATGGCCAACGGCTCCATCGGCACCAGGACGACGGCGCCGGCAGGCGCGCTGTGTAGCACGCGTGGATCGGTGGCGAAGCGTTGCCGATGGCGGTCTGCCAATGCGGCCGGTAAATCCGCTGCATCGATTGTGTAGCCCGGGCGATGGGCAATGGCCAGGTGCGCCAATTCGAACAACGCTGGCCAGCGGTGCCAGTCGGTCAGCCGGGCATAGGCATCGGCGCCGAGCAGCAGAACCAAAGATCGTTCACAACCAACTTTCTCGTCGGCGCGTAGACGTTCGAGGGTCGGCACGGTGAAACTGGGCCGGGCGGCGTCGATTTCGGCCGAGTCAACCGAGAAACGGTCGTTGCCGGCGACCGCCAGCTGGATCATCGCCAGGCGTTGCGCGCCGGTCACTTGTGGCGTATCGCGCAGCGCCGGTTGACCGGCCGGAATCCAGCGCACCTCGTCAAGCCGCAGCGCATCCAGCGCTTCCTCGGCCAAGCGCAAATGGCCGAAATGCACCGGATCGAAAGTGCCGCCGAAAATCCCCAGCACCGACATACGCCGCTCAGGCCTGGGAAGCGTTGCTGACGAAGACATCGCGATAACTGACGTAGAAGCTGGCGAAGATCGTTGGCGCCAGCACCAGGGCGATCAGCATGGTCGACACGGTTGCCGACAGGCCGGAGAGCCCCGGCAACAGCATGGTGAAGATACCGATCAACAGCATCAACGCGGTCACGATGCCGACGAGTCCCAATCCATAGACCATGAACGCCCGCCAATTACGGGCACAAGCGACGAAACTGAAAAACAGTGACTTGCCTGGCGGTAAACCGTGCCATCCGGTCAGCGCCGGCGCGTACCAGTAAGCCATCATCAGCGGCGCGAGCAAGGCCAGGGCGATCTGCAGCGCCTTGAGTAGGCTGCCGTCTCGCAGCGCTTCCTCGGGGGGTTTTCGTCCGGTCAAAATCATCCGCATCAGGACCCCGTCGTCGAAGAGCGACGACAGGCCGAGAATGCCGAGTGTCGCCACCAGATAGATCGCGCCAAGTATCAGCAGTGGTCGCAAGTGACTGGCGAAACCGGAAAATAGAAGCCGCAATCCCACCGGCCCGCCGCGATCGATACTCTGACAGGCATTCATCAAGCTCACCGAAAAAGCCGGGATGCACAAAGTGCCGATGATTGTGCCGATCACTGGGATGAGGCTGACGAAAACCATCAACATCCAGTAACTGATCACCAGCAGCGTCAGCATGGCGTGGCTCTTGCGCAAGAGTCGAAAGCCTTCGCTGAGCCAGCGCCAGCCACTCGAGGCGGGGAGAGAGAGTGCTTGCATAGGGTATGGTCAAGTATGTTCGTTGTTGCGGATCAGGTGGCAAGAAATATATCGCGATAAGCGGCATAAACCGAGCCGGCGAGCACTGGTACTAGAACCAATAAGCCGAGACCGGCGGGCAGTACGGCCAGAAATCCTAGTGTCAGCAAAATGACACCGTAAATCAGAAAAGCGACGATGTTTTTGATGCAAGCCTGAAAACTGGCGTTCAAGGCGGACATGGGGCGCAGGCGAGCAAAAACGACCAGTGCCGGCGCGAACAACAAGGCCATCAGCAACGGCAAAGACAACATGAACTCCAGTGCGCCGGCGATCAGCCAGCTACCGAGCGATGGCGCGGCGTCGAGTATCCGGGTCGATGGACCGGCTGATTGTGCACCACTTTCGACCGCCAGTGCGACCAGACGTTGGATGGCCGTCGAGCACAGCAGATACAGTCCGCCAAGCATCAGCCAAGGCAATGGACCCTGGCCTCGCGGTATCGCCAACAGATCGCTCGCCTGCCTTACCGCGGCTGTCGCCACATTGCGACAGCCCAGCAGCAGCCCGGCGGCCAGTGTCGGGAGCAGCATCTGCGCCGACGGCCGGCCGACGGTCGGCAGTGCTGCCAGCAGGCAATAGCCGACCACTACGCCCAGCGTCGTCAACAGCCAGTGTCCGGGGTGGGCGGCAAAAATCGACCACCCCTGACGATACCAGTCGAACACGCTGTCGAGAGCGACTGTCCGGCTGCGACCGTCGAACGGCACGGCAGGGAGCGGAAAGGGGGTCATCGGATCGCGCATGCCGTCGGCGAGTCGTCACTCGTCGGCCAGCACCGATCGTCAACCCACGTCCCAAGGTACAAATCGCCGTGTTCGGCACTGGTGATGTGTGACTGTAACAATCGTCGATAGACCTCCGGGTCACGCCGAACCACCAGTTCGCCGTGTCGAGGTCGGTAGTGGTCCTGCAAGCGCGACAACCAGAAGCGCAAAGCGGCTGCCCGCAACAACGTCGGCCAGGCCGCACGTTCGGCCGACAACAGCGGCCGTTCGTCATGGTAGGCGCCAAGCAACGCCAAACAGCGCGCCGCATCGAGCCGGCCGGTCGATTCGATGCACCAGTCATTGACAGCCACCGCCAAATCGAACAATAGGTCCTCAACCCCGGCGAAGTAAAAATCGAGTACCCCGCTGAGCTGCCAACCTTCGAACAGCACGTTGTCGCGAAACAGGTCGGCGTGGATCACCCCGCGCGGCAAATCGCTTGGCCGGTGGCGCTGTTGGTAAGCGATTTCCTGATCCAGAAGGTCGGCATCAGTAGGCGGCAGGTGATCGATCAGCCGTTCAGCGACGCTGACACACCACGCCGTGTCACGAACGTGCGCCAAGGGTGTCGGAAAATCGGCGGCGGCGCGGTGCAACCGGGCGAGCAAGCCGCCGATCGCCGCGCAATGCACCAATGTCGGCGTGATCACCGAATGGCCGCGCAGCCGACTGACGATCGCGGCTGGTTTGCCCTGCAAACGGCTCAGCAGCGACCCGTGGCGGTTGGCGATCGGTTGCGGGCAGGGAATCCCGCGACTTGCCAGATGCGCCAACAATTCAAGAAAGAAAGGAAGCTCTTCGACCGGTAGCTGCTCGAATACCGTCAGCACGTACTCACCGTGAGTGGTGTCGAGCAAGAAATTGGAGTTCTGTACGCCCTCGGCAATGCCAGTCAACGTGCGCAACGCACCCAAGGAGTAATTTTCGAGCCAATGGCCGACCTCGGTGGCGCTCAACCCGGTGAATACCGACATCCGCGACCTGCGAGGCGACGATCAGAATGTGCCGATGACCCACATCGGCACACTCAGCGTCGGTGCGCCTGGCGCATCCTCCATTCGTGAAAACACCCCGTCACCGCTGCGGTCGATCAGGTAATACGGCACGCCATGTTCCGGCGTCACCTTGATCATGTACAGTTTGCCCTTAACACGGTGTTCTTCGACCGTCTCTCCGTCGCGCTTGCGAATCGTCACTTCCGGCTCGAGTGCGGCATCGAACGGCGCCATTTCCGGTGGTGGCGGCGGCACCGCCGGTAAAGGCTGCAGTGCCGGCGACTCGGCACGCTGCTGCGCGAGAACGGAACCGGCGGTCAGAGTCAACATGGCGAACAGTACGAATAAGCGGCGCATGGGAAATCTTCCGGAGGTTGGGCAGTCGACCAACGATGTCGTCGATCAAACGCGATTGTATTACAGTTTGCGAAAGCCTCCCGGTGCCGCCCCCAATCCGGCTGTCCGCTGAATGCAGACCGTTGAGATAACCTGCTACCAGATCCCGTCAACAGACTCCGCATCACCTCGCCAAACCCGCAATAGGACCCGGCCTGGCGCTCGGCACAATCTGTCCGCTTCCTAAAAATCATCATATAATTAATTTATTGCAATGTACTTTTTCAATGACGGCAAGTTCACAACTATTGGACTGATTTGAATACTGACGCGGTTAAGGCAGATCTTGGATGCGTGCGTCGCCGCAACCTTTCTTTGAAAGACTCCAAAGATGGCAGCCGGAACTTGCAAACGGCGTTGAATGCTAGCGACGTGCTGATGAACACGATTTTCGAATGCCAGTAGGAGTCTGTTGTGGAGATGACTAGGCAAAGCCAGGGCACGGTTGACCTGCGTCGCTATGCCCTATTTTCAATTGCGGCGGCTGTTGCGACCATTCTGCTCAAGGGGGCTGCATGGTCGCTGACGGGCTCAGTGGGCCTGCTGTCTGACGCCATTGAATCATTGGTAAATCTGGCGGGTGCTTTGATGGCGCTGTGGATGCTTTCCATTGCGCTGCTGCCAGCGGATACCGAGCACCCCCATGGTCATGACAAGGCAGAATATTTTTCCAGCGCTTTTGAAGGCTTTCTGATTGTTGTGGCGGCCGTGAGCATTGGCTATACAGCGATTGACCGGTTGATGCATCCACAACAACTTGAAGCAGTCGGACTTGGCCTGCTGGTATCTGCGCTTGCTTCTGCGGTGAATTTTGGTGTTGCCCGGGTTTTGCTTCGGGCGGGCAACGAGCATAAGTCGATCACGCTGGAAGCCGATGCGCATCACCTTTTGACTGACGTCTGGACCTCGGTTGGGGTCATTGCCGGAGTGATGTTGGTATGGCTCACTGGCTTGAACTGGTTGGACCCGGTCATTGCCCTGGTGGTTGCCGCCAACATTGTTTGGACGGGCTGGCAACTTTTGCGGCGTTCTGCGTCAGGCTTGATGGATGTTGCGCTACCAAGCTCGGAAATCACTCAGATAGAAAAAATTCTCTCCTCCTTTGCTACTACTGGTGTCCGTTTTCACGCCCTGCGGACTCGCCAGGCAGGTCGGCGTGTATTTATCAGTCTGCATGTATTAGTGCCTGGCGATTGGTTGGTTAAGAGAGCGCATGATTTTTCTGAGCGGATCGAAGAGGCGCTTTGTAAACAGTTCCCGCATGCTAATGTAATAACTCATCTCGAATCAAGAGACGATCCGTTGTCCATGGCGGATGAATCATTGGATAGACGAAGGTAAGTCTGGTGGTCGAGCGTGCCAATGTTTCCATTGATTCGCTCTTGAACACACCATGGACGGCAAGCGGCAGTTTAAAGACTGTCGGCGAAGGTGGAACCAGAGACACCGCGGTATTCCGGAGCATGCCATTTCGTATCACGAGCAGTGGAAGCGCATGAAGACCAAGTTGCCTGCAAGCCCTTGCGTGCTGGCCCGACCTGTCGTCGTTCGCAATGCTCTTCAGCCAGCGGACCGCTGACAAACTGGTCAATGAGTTCTTTCGGGATAACGGGCAGCGTCGCTGCCGCTTTCTTCTGGCTCGTCTTGGTGGGCATATATGCTCCTTTTGTGACATGTTATGCCTCACGCACAAAATTTCGGACAGGCTCCCGGCCGGATGCACGGCTGTACCGATCATGTCGCCGATCATTCAGCCATCTTGCGGCGGTTCGTCTTGAACTTCCTGCACCTTGCTCCGCGCGAAATAGGGGACGCACCGAAATAGGGGACGCACCACGTTTTTCTGACGTCATTCATCGCTCTTTGACAACCTGAATCCATCGACGGCCAGACCGCGACCCTCGTCTGGGACGCCGCCGGCCGGCTCTCCAGCACCACGGCCGGCGGCAAGACCCTGGCCTACCCGTACGATGAAGCGGGCAACCGCACCC
>JAEUOJ010000098.1 GCA_016789495.1 Accumulibacter sp.
CAACCATCAACAGCCAGGCGGTAGCCATTTCAGAATCCGCCAACTCAGCCAAGCAACTGGTTGGCAATCAAATGGATTCGACCACGTCGATGGTCACGGCCATTGAAAATCTGGTCAACAGTGTCAATAACGCCAGCAAAAACTCCGACTCGACGCGCGCGATGGCGACCGCATCCGAAACCACACTTGAGGAAGGCAATCATATCATTCGCAGCACGGTCAGCAGTATCGAGTCGATTGCCGGCACGGTGCGCGAAACATCGGCCAGCATTGGCGAACTGAACGAACACGCGCAGCAGATCAATACTGTCGTGCGCGTCATCAGCGAAATTGCCGACCAGACCAACCTGCTCGCACTCAATGCCGCCATCGAAGCCGCCCGGGCTGGCGAAACCGGGCGCGGCTTTGCCGTGGTGGCGGACGAAGTGCGCAAACTGGCCGAGCGCACTGCGCAATCGACGCGCGAAATCACCGGCACCATCCAGAAGATTCAAGGCGGTACCGCCGAAGCAGTTGCCCGCATGAGCGACGGCGTGGAGTCGGTCGATGAGGGCGTCAATATGGCGAACAAGGCCGGGGGCGCGCTGGATGAAATCCGACAACGCACCGGCACCATCTTGCAAAGCGTGAACAACATGACGGCCATGCTCAGGGAGCAGGCCAACGCGGCCAACAGTGTGGCTGTCAGCGTGACGCTTGTTTCCGATTTGGCCGCAAAGAGCAACGAAAAGGTGGCACAAGTGTCCAGCGCGGCCGACCAATTGTTGCAGGCAGCGCTGGCGCTCGATGGCAACGTTGTGCAGTTTAAATTCTGATCTTGTGACCACCGCCCCCTGCGGGCTCATTGATTCGGAAACCGGCAACCTGACCAGGCCATCGGCGACTGAAAAGCATGGATTTGTCGCTGAAAAATTCCGCCACTCTTTCTCACCACAAGAGTCCGCGGGGGCTTACCGCTTCCTCGGCTGAGCTTGCACCGCGAACAACCTCTTCGACACCCGGTCGAATAACGAAAAAAGCCCGCCGAAAGGCGGGCTTGGTGGTGTGACAGGCTATCGACGACCGAAAATCATGGGAAAGTCAATCCCCGCCGGTTTGTTACTCGAATTCGAGGATCACCTGGTCAACCGACAGGCTTTCACCCGGCTTGGCGACGACTTTCTTGACCTTGCAGTCGCGCTCGGCTTTGAGAACGTTTTCCATCTTCATCGCTTCGATCACCGCCAGTTTCTCGCCGGCGGGCACCGTCTGTCCTTCGCTGACCGACACTTCGCGTAACAGCCCCGGCATCGGCGAGAGCAGGAATTTCGACAGATCCGGCGGCAGCTTCTTGGGCATCAGCGCCAGCATCCGCGCGGCGTTGGCGGTCATCACCGTCGCCTTGACCTGTTTGCCGAAGTGGACGACCCGGTAGATCAGGCCGATCCGTTCCAGTTGCAGGCACAACGGCTGGCCGTTGCAGGTGCCGTTGAAAACCAGTTCGCCAAAGCGCCAGTCGGAGACCAGATCGTATTGCTTGCCGTTACAGGTCGCCGAGTAGCCACCGGGGATGTTGACCAGACGGACCGGATAATCCTGATCGTCGAACTGGACGACCCAGTCGCTGCCGACTTTCCGCTCGTGACCCGGCATCTGACCGCTGACCTTGACCGCGCGGTCGATATAACGACGACGACCAAACGCAGCAACAGCGGCCAACAACTGCGGGTCGGCGTGCTCGACATCGGTGGCGGCGAAGCCATCGGGATATTCCTCGGCCAGGAAGGCGGTGGTGAATGTGCCGGAGAGGAAGCGCTGGTTCTGCATCAGCGCCGCCTGGAACGGGATGTTCGAGTCGATGCCACGAATGACGAAGGCATTCAAGGCGTCGCGCATCCGGCTGATCGCGTGATCGCGAGTGGCTCCGTGGCAAATCAGTTTGGCGATCATCGAGTCGTAATACATCGAGATTTCGCCGCCTTCGAAAACGCCGGTATCGACGCGCACTTCGCCGTCGCTGGTTTCCGGCGGCCGATACTTGACCAGCCGACCGACCGATGGCAGGAAGCCGCGGAACGGATCCTCGGCGTTGATCCGGCATTCGATGGCCCAACCGTTGGGCTTGATGTCATCCTGGGTGAAGGGCAGTTTTTCGCCAGCGGCAACCCGAATCATCAGTTCGACCAGGTCAAGGCCGGTGATCATCTCGGTGACCGGGTGTTCAACCTGCAGGCGGGTGTTCATTTCCAGGAAGTAGAACGACTTGTCAGAACCGACAACGAATTCGACCGTTCCGGCGCTCTGGTACTTGACCGCCTTGGCCAGCGCCACCGCCTGTTCGCCCATCGCTTTGCGGATGCTGTCGTTGATGAACGGCGACGGCGCTTCTTCAAGGACTTTCTGGTGCCGGCGCTGGATCGAGCACTCGCGTTCGAGCAGGTAAACGGTATTACCGAAGGAATCGGCGATGATCTGGATTTCGATGTGATGCGGGCCTTCGACGAATTTCTCGATGAATACCCGATCGTCGCCAAAACTGTTGCGCGCTTCGTTGCGGCAGGCATCAAAGCCTTCCGCCGCTTCCTTGTCGTTGAAAGCGACACGCAAGCCTTTCCCGCCCCCACCGGCGGAAGCCTTGATCATCACCGGGTAACCGATATTCCTGGCGATTTCGACGGCTTGCGTCGAGTCGGCGATTTCAGCGTTGTAGCCGGGAATGGTGTTGACCTTGGCTTCCTCGGCCAGTTTCTTGGACGCGCTCTTGTCGCCCATCGCCGCGACTGAATAATGCTTGGGACCGATGAAGACGATCCCCTCCTCTTCGAGCCGGCGGGAAAATTCCTCGTTTTCGGACAGAAATCCGTAACCGGGATGCACCGCTTCGGCGCCGGTCTGCTTGCAGGCGGCGATGATCTTGTCGATCACCAGATACGATTCCTTCGAAGGTGGCGGGCCGATGCACACCCCTTCGTCGGCCAGCAGCACGTGCATCGAATCCTTGTCGGCCTCGGAATAGACCGCCACTGTCTGGATGCCCATCTTTTTGGCGCTTTTGATGACCCGGCAGGCGATCTCACCGCGGTTAGCGATCAGAATTTTCTTGAACATCTTGATTTCTCCCTGTGGATCAAAGCGGAATGTTGCCGTGCTTGCGCCACGGATTTTCCAGTTTCTTGTTGCGAAGCATCGCCAGCGAGCGGCAGATTCGTTTGCGGGTTTCGTGCGGCATGATCACATCGTCGATGAAGCCACGCGCACCGGCGACGAACGGGTTGGCGAACTTGGCCTTGTATTCGGCTTCGCGAGCGGCCAGCTTGGCCGGATCGTTCTTCTCTTCGCGGAAAATGATTTCAACGGCACCTTTCGGTCCCATCACCGCGATTTCGGCCGATGGCCAGGCAAAATTGACATCGCCGCGCAGGTGCTTGGAGGCCATCACGTCGTACGCACCGCCGTACGCCTTGCGGGTGATGACGGTGATCTTGGGCACGGTGCACTCGGCGTAGGCGTAGAGCAGCTTGGCGCCGTGCTTGATGATTCCACCGTATTCCTGAGCGGTGCCGGGCATGAAACCCGGCACGTCGACGAAGGTGACCACCGGAATGTTGAACGCATCGCAGTAGCGGACGAAACGCGCCGCCTTGATCGAGCTCTTGATGTCCAGACAGCCGGCGAGGACCAGCGGCTGGTTGGCGACGATGCCGACGGTTGATCCATCCATGCGGGCAAAACCGATGACGATATTCTTGGCGTATTCGCGTTGCAGCTCGAAGAAGTCGCCATCGTCGGCGATCTTGATGATCAGTTCCTTGATGTTGTACGGCTTGTTCGGGTTGTCGGGGACCAGCGTGTCGAGCGACATGTCAAGACGGTCCGCCGGGTCTTGCGAGGGCAGCACCGGCGGCTTTTCGCGATTATTCGACGGCAGGAAGCTGATGAAACGACGGATCATCATCAATGCTTCGACATCGTTCTCGAAAGCCAGGTCGGCGACGCCGGACTTAGTGGTGTGGGTGATCGCGCCACCGAGTTCCTCTGAGGTGACGTCTTCATGAGTCACCGTCTTGACCACTTCCGGACCGGTGACGAACATGTACGACGAGTCCTTGACCATGAAGATGAAGTCGGTCATCGACGGGCTGTACACCGCGCCACCGGCGCAGGGGCCCATGATCAGCGAAATCTGCGGGACGACACCCGAAGCCAGCACGTTGCGCTGGAAAACGTCGGCGTAACCGGCCAGCGAAGCGACGCCTTCCTGGATTCGCGCGCCACCCGAGTCGTTGAGACCGATCACCGGCGCGCCGACCTTGATCGCGTGGTCCATCACCTTGCAGATCTTTTCAGCATGCGCTTCGGACAGTGAGCCACCGAAGACGGTGAAATCCTGCGAGAAAACGAACATCAGCCGACCGTTGATCGTTCCGCAACCGATCACCACCCCATCGCCGGGAACCGACTGGTCGGCCATGCCGAAATCGGTACACCGGTGTTCCTTGAACATGTCCCACTCTTCAAACGAGCCACTGTCGAGCAACAGCTCGATCCGCTCACGGGCAGCCAGTTTGCCCTTGCTGTGTTGGCTGTCGATTCGCTTCTGGCCACCACCCAGGCAGGCCGCCGCGCGCTTCTCGGCGAGCTGGCGAATAATGTCATGCATACGATTTACTCCCTAACGGTCGGGTCGATCAGAACTACTCTATTCAGACGGAGCGCCGGGCTCCGCGCACTGCATTCAGTGTTTCGTGTCTCAATCCACGCCCGTGCCGGGCGTAACAGATCGGAATCAGTTTCTCATGTACGCCAGAAGCCTCGCTGCCGCGGCTCCTGGCATGGTTTTCCCCTCGGCGACGTCTTTCGACAGTGTCGGCAAGGTGGCCCGCACCTCGGGATGGGAACGGAAATGCTGCCGCAGGCCGGAATCGATCAGATTCCACATCCAATCGACCGCCTGCCGGCGGCGCTTCTGGTCGAATTCGCCGCTGTCGCTCATCGTTTGTCGATAACGTTCGATTTCTCCCCAGAATTCGGCAATCCCGCGATTGGTCAGGGCACTGATGGTCAGCACTGGTGGGCGCCAGTTCGGGCTGGCGCTGCGCAGCATGGTCAGCGCCGCCCGCATCTGGTTACGGGCAAAATTCGCCGCCCGCTCATCGATGTCTGCCTTGTTGAAAACGATCAGATCGGCGATTTCGACGATGCCTTTCTTGATCGCCTGCAGGTCGTCGCCGGCGTTCGGCAACTGCAGCAGAACGAAGGCGTCGACCATGCCGGCCACCGTCGTTTCCGACTGACCGACGCCGACGGTCTCGACGATGATGACGTCGAAACCGGCGGCTTCACAGACCAGCATTGCCTCCCGGGTCTTGTCGGCGACGCCACCCAGCGAACCGGCCGAAGGACTCGGGCGGATGAACGCCTCGCTGCGTTGGCAGAGCATTTCCATCCGCGTCTTGTCACCGAGAATCGAGCCGCCGGAGACTGACGACGAGGGATCGACGGCGAGAACGGCGACCCGTCTGCCGGCTTCGATCAGAAACAGCCCCAACGATTCGATGAAGGTCGATTTGCCGGCGCCAGGCGACCCGGAGATGCCGACCCGCATCGCCCGCCCGGTGTGTGGCAGCAAGGCGTTGAGTACCTGTCGGGCGCGCTGCTGATGGTCGATGCGGGTCGATTCGATCAGGGTGATCGTCTTTGCCAATGCCCGCCGCTGGCCCGCCAGCACGCCGTCGAGCAATTGCTGGTCGGCGGGGCCGAAGTAGCTGGTAGGCGTGCTGGTCATGTCGATGATCGGCTCGACGAAACGGTTGACGGTCGGTCGGCTCAGGCTCTGGCTTTACGAATCTCGGTCAGCACGGTATTCGCCGAATCTTCGATGCGCGTGCCGGGGCCGAAGATCGCCTTCGCGCCGGCCTGAAAGAGGAAGTCGTAATCCTGAGCCGGAATCACTCCGCCAGCGAAAACGATGATGTCGTCGGCGCCCTGTGCCTTCAACTCCTTGACCAGTTCGGGGAGCAGGGTCTTGTGGCCGGCGGCCAGCGATGACACGCCGATCGCATGGACGTCGTTTTCGATCGCCAACCGGGCGGCTTCCGCCGGAGTCTGGAACAGCGGCCCGACGTCGATGTCGAAACCCAGATCGGCAAAGGCGGTGGCCACCACTTTCGCGCCACGGTCGTGGCCATCCTGGCCGAGTTTGGCGATCATGATCCGCGGCCGACGGCCTTCTTCCTCACTGAACTTGGCGATATCGGCTTTCAACGTTTCCCAACTGCTCATGCCATCGACCACCGCACCATAGACGCCGGAGACGGTCTGCTGCGTTGCCCGGAAGCGACCAAAGATTTTTTCGAGCGCGTCGGACACTTCGCCAACCGTCGCCCGCAGGCGCATCGCCTTGACGGCGAAGTCGAGCAGGTTGCCTTCGCCGGATTCGGCGCATTTCGTCAGATCGGCGAGCGCGGCGTTGACTTTCTCGCTGTCGCGGGCCGAACGAATCTGCTTGAGACGGGCAATCTGTGATTCGCGGACGGCATTGTTGTCGATGTCGAGGATGTCGAGCGAGTCCTGCTTGGCGAGCTTGTACTTGTTCACCCCGACGATGACGTCCTTACCGGAATCGATGCGCGCCTGCTTGTCGGCGGCGCAGCCTTCGATCTTCATCTTCGCCCAGCCGGAATCGACGGCGTTGGTCATGCCGCCCATCGCCTCGACTTCCTCGATGATCTTCCATGCCTCGTCGACCAAATCCTGGGTCAGCTTCTCCATCATGTACGAACCGGCCCATGGGTCGATGACGTTGGTGATATGCGTTTCTTCCTGGATCACCAACTGAGTGTTTCGGGCGATGCGCGCCGAAAACTCGGTCGGCAGGGCGATCGCCTCGTCAAGCGCGTTGGTGTGCAGCGACTGCGTGCCGCCGAATACCGCGGCCATCGCTTCAATGGTCGTGCGGATGACGTTGTTGTAGGGATCCTGTTCGGTCAGCGACCAGCCGGAGGTCTGGCAGTGGGTGCGAAGCATCATCGACTTCGGATTCTTCGGAGAGAATTCCTGCATCACTTTCCACCACAACAGGCGGGCGGCACGCAGCTTGGCGACTTCGAGGTAGAAATTCATGCCGATGGCGAAGAAAAACGACAGGCGGCCGGCGAATTCGTCGACATCAAGACCGGAGGCAATCGCCGTTTTGACGTATTCGCGACCGTCGGCGATGGTGAACGCCAGTTCAAGGGCTTGTGTCGCGCCGGCTTCCTGCATGTGGTAACCGGAGATCGAGATCGAGTTGAACTTCGGCATGTGATGCGCGGTATAGCCGATGATGTCGGCGATGATTTTCATCGACGGCTTCGGCGGATAGATATAAGTATTGCGGACCATGAACTCCTTGAGGATGTCGTTCTGAATCGTCCCCGAGAGCTTGTCCTGCGGTACGCCCTGCTCTTCGGCGGCAACGATGTAGCCGGCAAGAATCGGCAGCACGGCGCCGTTCATGGTCATCGATACCGAGACTTTTTCGAGCGGGATGCCGTCGAAAAGGATTTTCATGTCCTCGACCGAATCGATCGCCACGCCGGCCTTGCCGACGTCGCCGGTAACGCGGGGATGGTCCGAGTCATACCCGCGGTGCGTGGCCAAGTCGAAAGCAACCGAAACCCCCTGACCGCCGGCGGCCAGCGATTTGCGATAGAAGGCGTTCGACGCTTCGGCGGTGGAAAAGCCGGCGTATTGGCGGATGGTCCACGGACGGACGGCGTACATCGTCGCTTGCGGGCCGCGAACGAAAGGCGGCAAGCCGGGCAAGGTGTCGGTGTAGTTCAAACCGTCGAGGTCCTGCTTGGTATATAGAGGCTTGACGACGATCCCTTCCGGAGTGACCCAGTTCAGAGCATCGAGATTGCCGCCTGGAGCTGATTTGGCGGCGGCCTTTTTCCAGAGATCGAGACTATTGCTTTCGGCTGACGTAGCGTTATTCGCGGTGGACATGAGAGAACCTTTCACGAAATCGATGGACTGGGCGATGCTCGCCACGGGCAATGATCTTGGCAGCACGCCGATCAGGCGAGTCGGGACGACTCAAGGGGATTGTATCTGTTGTGGCGTTCGAATACCCCGATAAGGCTTGACACCCTGCTTGGCGAATAATACTGTATCCATAATTATGTTTCAATCTACGTCCGTGATTGAGCGAAACAAGGTGGCAGAGGTGAGGCCTCTCCCAAGCCGGATTATCTTCCTGAAAGAGAAGGTTTCCAACCGACGTCGGTTTTTGATGTAAGCAAGGTCCGCAGGGAAACCGGGACACTGCGATATTCTGTGAAGTAATGGATGGCCCCGAGCCGTATTGCCCAGACCGCTTTGTACCAGGAAGTCGCCGAGCGACTGCGCCTTAGAATCTTTGCGCACGAAATACTCCCGGGAACCCGTATCGACGAGCAGGCGCTGACCGCTGATTACGGAATCAGTCGAACCCCTTTGCGCGAAGCGTTGAAAGTGCTCGCCGCCGAAGGTCTGGTGACGCTGGTGCCGCGACGGGGTTGTTTCGTCACCGAAATCTCTGAACAGGATCTGGACGAGATTTTTCCATTGATGGCCCTGCTCGAAGGGCGATGCGCCTTTGAGGCGACGCGACGCGCCAAAGCGGCGGATATCGCCGATATCGAGGCCATCCATCAGCAACTCGAGGAGTTCGCCGCCAATCGCCAGATCGAGCGCTTCTTTGAGGCCAATCAGGCTTTTCATTACCGCGTGCAGGCGATCTCGGGTAACCGCTGGTTGAAGCAGGTGGTGCAGGATCTGCGCAAAGTGCTCAAGTTGACCCGGCTGTTCTCCCTGAGCGCCGAGGGACGCCTGATTCAGTCACTGACCGAGCATCGCGCGCTGCTGGCGGCGATCAAGTCCGGCGACGCCGGATTGGCGCAGACGGTGATGCACGACCACATCCTTGCCGGCCGACAAGCGGTTGCCAGAACGCACGCCACGGACGAGTCGTGAGTGGCGAAATTGTCTGCCACCAGGACGACTCGATCGTCACGGTGACTTTACGTAATCCAGAGAAGCGCAACGCCATCGATTCGACGATGTGGCGGCAACTGACAATGGTCTTCGAGCGACTTACCGCGGCCGAGGATCTGCGCTGCGTCATCGTTCGCGGCGAAGGCGAACAGGCATTCGCCGCCGGCGGCGACATCGAGGAATTCGTTCATTGCCGTGACACGGTCGAGCGGGCGATGGCCTATCACGCGCAGGCCGGCGCGGCGATGCAGGCCATCGCCGATTGCCGACATCCGACGATCGCCCTGATTCATGGGGCTTGCATCGGCGGCGGACTGGAAGTCGCCACGCAATGCGATCTACGCCTCTGTGGCCAGTCGGCGCGCTTCGGTGCGCCGATCAACCGGCTGGGCTTTTCGATGTATCCGGTGGAACTGGCCGGGCTGTTACGGCTGGCTGGCCGATCGACAATGCTCGAAATGCTTCTCGAAGGGCGCATCCTCTCGGCGACCGAAGCCTACGCCAGAGGGCTGGTGACGCGCGTCGTGGCCGACGATCAGGTGACCGGTGAAGCCTATGCCAGCGCGCGCCGCGTCGCCGATGGCGCGCCGTTGGTCGCACGCTGGCATAAGCAGTGGTTACGTCGTCTGCAGAACGAGCGGCCGCTCACTGAACAGGAATTGCGTGAGTCATTTGCCTTTCTTGACAGCGAAGACTACCGCGAAGGCTTGGCGGCGTTTCTCGAAAAACGTCCGCCGCAGTTCAGAGGTCGCTGAAACCCAGGCGTCCGTCGGGCTTGAACGATGACGCGAGCCGAGCAGGCGAACGAGAGCCGTTTTTCTTGATTTCGAGACGCAGAGAGAACTATGTCACGAGAGGTCGGGGAAAATGGACCGTGCTTTTCCCGCCGGTGCAATGGCGCAGTCTGAAGTCTGCTAGGCAGCCAGCCGCTCAGGCCAGGAACCGCCAGGACATTTTGACCGCCAAAGCGATCAAGATGGCGGCGAACAGGCGCTTGAGCGTCGCCACCGGCAGGCGATGCGCCAACCGGGCGCCGAGCGGTGCCATCAGCATGCTCGCCGGCACCAGACAAAGCAAGGCCGGCAAATAGATATAACCCAGCGTCCACGCCGGCAGACCCGCATGCTGCCAGCCGTTGTAGATGTAACCGAGCGAGCCGCCGACGGCAATCGGAAAACCCACCGCCGCCGAAGTGCCGATGGCGTTCTGCACCCGGACGTTGCACCAGGTCAGAAATGGCACGGTCAACGAACCGCCGCCGATGGCGACCAGCGCCGACACCGCGCCGATGCCGGTACCGACGGCAAAAACACCGCTGCTGCCGGGCAATTCCCGTGAAGGCTTCGGTTTCAGGTTGAGGAACATCTGCACGGCGATAACGCAGACGAACAGTGTGAAAAACAATGCCAACGGTTTGGCCGGCACCCGCGAGGCGAAGACCGTACCGAGCGCCGTGCCGAACAGAATCCCCGGCGTGATCTGCGCGACCACCGTCCACAACACCGCGCCATGCTGATGATGGGTGCGCAGGCTGGCCAAGGCGGTGAACAGGATCGTCGCCATTGAAGTGCCCAGCGCCAGGTGCAAGACTTCGTCCGCCGGGAAGCCGGCCTGTGCGCCAAAGATCATGGTCAACATCGGCACCATCACCAGTCCGCCGCCGATGCCGAGCATGCCGGCGAAGACGCCTGTAAAAAGTCCCAGGGCAAGGTAAGCGAGTGACCAGATCATCGGGTTTCTCCCAGGGCAAGAGGGTGGAGGCGACAACGGACGCGCCACGGATTCATGGTCAGTGCGCCGGATAAGGCGTGTTGTCCAGGACAGGCCTTATCCGGCAAACCATGGTTTGAACCGCATCCCCGTTTGTCGTGCAGGCGTCGTGGTCAAACGGCAGCCCATTCACTGTGTATGACCTGTTGCCGATCATACCAATCCTCGACCCGAGCGGGTCATCTTCGAGGAACACCACCCTCTGCGACCTGCCATCGATTTTCGTCCGGTACACTCTTCATCGACAATGCAGCCGCGCCAATCCCCAGAACGGCTTCAATCCTCCTGAGCGGAAGGTTTGCAAATATTCATTACCACCCACCTCCGACCCGATTTACAGCAAAGTCGCCCTGGCCGTGGATATCGGATAATGTAAACTTCGCTGCCGTCTTCGGCGGACCGGTTGTTGGCCATGGTCCCGCTCGCGCCGTCGTTGCAACCATTTTTCTGGACAGCCATCTTGGATTCTGCGCATCTCGACGCCCCACCGATCGTTATCGCCTCCCGTGAATCGCGCCTGGCTTTGTGGCAGGCGACCCATATCCGCGATCGCTTGCGTGAGCGGTATCCACAGCGGGCGGTGAGCATTCTTGGCATGACCACGCGCGGCGACCAGATCGTCGACCGACCACTGTCGATGATCGGTGGCAAGGGCTTGTTCATCAAGGAACTGGAAGTGGCGATGCAGCAGGGGCGCGCCGATTTGGCGGTGCATTCGATGAAGGACGTGCCGATGGAGATGCCGGAAGGTTTTGTCCTGGCGGCGTTTTCGGCCCGGGAAAATCCCGCCGATGCCTTCGTCTCGTCACGCTACGCGAGCATTGACGAATTGCCCGCTGGGGCAATCGTCGGCACCTCGAGCCTTCGGCGCGCGGCGATTCTCGGCGCCAGTCATCCTCGCTTGCGCATCCGCAGTCTGCGCGGCAATCTCGATACCCGCCTGCGCAAACTCGACGCCGGCGAATACGATGCGATCCTTCTCGCGGCCGCCGGCCTGATCCGCTTGGGGCTGGGAGAGCGCATTCGCTCGGTCCTGAGCGTCGAGCAATCGCTGCCGGCGCCAGGGCAAGGCGTGCTGGCGATCGAAGTGCCGGTCGGCCGACCGGATTTGCTGGAACTGCTGGCGCCGCTGAACGATCCCGACAGTGCGCATTGCGTTCGCGCCGAGCGCGCTTTTTCGCGGGCGCTGGGTGGCAGTTGCCAAGTGCCGCTCGCCGCGCATGCGCTCCTCGACAACGGGACGCTTTGGCTGCGCGGCTTGGTCGCCACCCCAGATGGCCGGCGAATGATCGCCGGCGAGCTCCGTGGTCCGGCGCCGGATGATGAGGCGATCGGTCATTCGCTGGCCGAAACACTGCGCCGGCGCGGCGCCGGCGAAATCATCGAACAGCTGCTTTCGACTGGCGTCAGTTGATGAACGACTTCGATCCTGAAATCCTGCGCGGCAAGCGGATCGTGGTGACGCGTCCGCTGGCGCAATCCGGACCCTTGGCCAATCTGATTGCCCGCCATGGGGGTCAACCGTTCGTCTTTCCATTGCTCGAAATTTCGGCGGCGGATGATCCGCGCCCGTTACAGGCGGCGATCGAGCGGCTGGAAACCTTTTCGCTGGCGATCTTCATCAGCCCGAACGCCGTCGATTTCAGTGTCCCGACGATTCTCGCCCGGAGACCCTGGCCGGACGACTTGCAGGCCTTGGCCCTGGGTCCGGGTAGCGCGGCCCGGTTGTCGGCGTACGGTGTGGCAAACACCCTGCTGCCCGAGGAACGCTTCGACTCCGAAAGCCTGCTCGAATTGCCGGTATTGCGGCCATCCTACGTCTATGGCCGCCGGGTGATGATCCTGCGCGGCAACGGCGGCCGGGAACTGCTGGCGCAGACCTTGCGGCAGCGTGGCGCGTTCGTTGACTGCATTGTCTGTTACCGGCGGTCAGGGCCGACGGATATCGTCCCGTTGGCCAAGCGCCTGCGTTGCGGCGAAATCGACGCGCTGATCGTTTCTTCGAGCGAGGCGTTGCGTTATCTCTTCGAGATGCTGGAAGTGGAAGGTCGCGCCGATTTGCGAACCACACCGATGTTCGTCCCGCATCCGCGAATCGCCGAGTTAGCCCGTGCGCTCGGCCTGCAACGGGTCGTCACCAGCGAACCGGCGGACGCCGGCATCTTCGCCGCCCTCTGCCGGTATCGCTGGCACACCCATGACTGAGACCGACGAGTCGGCGACGGCCCAGCCGGCGTCGACCGGTTTTTCGCGCTGGCAAAACCCCTGGCTGGTAGTAGTATTGCTGGCGCTGGCCTTGGTCGGCTGGCAGTGGCTGGAAACCCGACAACTGATCGCCGACACACAAAAGGAACTGGCGCTGCGTCTGGCTCACAACGACACCGCCAACGCGGAAAGCCGGGTGTTGGCCAGCCAGGCGCAAGAGCAGACGGCCGCCGTGCTGGCGCGAATCGGTGCGCTTGAAGCCCGGCTGGCCGAGTCGCGCAGTCAACAACTGGTTCTCGAAACGCTGTACCAGGATCTGGCCCGCAACCGCGATGAATGGGTGCTTGCCGAAGTGGAACAGGGCGTCACCCTCGCCGCCCAACAATTGCAACTGGCCAGTAACGTCCAGGGCGCTGTTCTGGCTCTGCAAACCGCCGATGCGCGCCTCGCCGGCAGCAACCGGCCGCAGTTCATCGGTCTGCGCAAAGTGTTGGCCCGCGACCTCGACCGCTTGCGCGCCTTACCGCAACTCGACACCGCTGTTCTCAATCAGCGCATTGAAAGCGTGCTGCTGGCCATCGACACGCTGCCGCTGGCCGTCGACGGCCAGCCCCGTAGCCGGCAAAAAGCGGTGCCGGAAGACGGCCCCGAGACAGCCGACGGGCAAAATGCCTCACCGTTCGTCTTCGCTTTCTGGCGGCGGCTTGGCGGCGAATTCTGGCAGGAATTGAAGGGCCTGATCAGAATCCAGCGCTTCGACCGTGATGAACCGGTATTGCTGGCGCCAGGACAAGAATTCTTCCTGCGCGAGAATCTCAAACTGCGATTGCTGAATGCCCGTCTGGCCCTGTTGGCTCACGATCAACCGACGTTCCGCAACGAGCTCAACCGCGCGCAGGGGTGGCTCGATCGGCATTTCAATGCTCACGATCCGGGATTGCAGAACGCTCAGGCCACGCTGCGGCGACTGGCGTCCACCGAGATCAACATCGAGTTGCCGACGCTCAACGAAAGCCTGGCGGCGATCAAGACCTTCAGGCTCGGCAAGGAACGCAAGTGAAAGCACTGTTGTGGCTGCTGGCGCTGTTCGGGCTGGCCGTCGTCGTTTCGGTGAGCGCGCGTTTCAACGAAGGTTATCTGCTATTGGTTTTGCCGTCCTATCGCGCCGAGATCACGCTCAATCTGGCGCTGATCCTCAGTGCCGCGGTCTTCGCGCTGCTTTATGGCTTGCTGCGCGCCTTGTCCCTGACCGCTTCGTTGCCCGGTCAGGCGCGCGATTACCGGCAACGTCGTCGTCGGGAAGAAGCGATCGACACTTTCGAACAGGCGGTGCAATCGCTTTACGCCGGACAATTCTCCCGGGCGCGGCGCCAGGCCGAGCAATCGCATGCGCTCCATGAAACGACCGCCCTGACCGCCTTGCTCGCCGCCGACGCCGCTTTTCGTCTCGCCGACCATCGCCAGGCGCGAGTCTGGCTGAACCAAGTCGATCCGAGCAAGCGTCAGTCGCGGATCGCCAGCCTGTTGCTCGAGGCCGAGATGGCCATCGAAGAACGCCAATTCGCCGCGGCTCTCGCCAGTCTGCAACGGTTACGCGCCGAAAATGGGTTGCGCCTGAGTGGGCTACGCCTGCAACTGCGCGTCGACATGGCACGCGGCAACTGGCCCGACGCCCTGCTTCTGGCGCGGCGGCTGCACCGTCACCAATTGTTGCCGGCCGCCGCGTTGAGCGAAATCGAACGCCATGCAGCGCTGAATATCCCGCCCCCGCCCGACGAGCCGGCGGCGCCACTGGATGCGACTTTTTTTCTGTGAGCAGCGCTGAGAGTGCTACGAATAGCCCCACCGATGGCCAAGCGCTGACGGAGAGCGGCGAGTCCGCTCACCCGCCGGCGCCGCGGCGGCTCGACGGCGCGTCCCTGACGGTGATTTTGCCGGTTCTTGACGAGGCGGCGACGATATCCGTCCACTTGCGGGCCTTGCAGCCACTGCGGCAACGTGGCGTCGAAATCATCCTGGTGGATGGCGGCAGCGAAGACGGCACCTGTGACCTGGCGCGCGCCGCGGTCGACCGCTTGCTCGTCGTTCCGCGCGGTCGCGCGACGCAAATGAATGCCGGCGCGGCGGCGAGCGACCGCCAGATCCTGCTTTTTCTGCACGCCGATACCGTATTGCCGGCTGAAGCCGACACGGCGATCGTCCGCGCCATCGACGCCGGCGCGCTGTGGGGACGTTTCGACGTGCGCATCGACGGATCGCATCCATTGCTGCGGCTGGTCGAAAGAATGATCAATTGGCGATCACGATGGAGCGGAATCGCCACCGGCGATCAGGCGCTTTTCGTTCGTCGCGAAATTTTTGTCCAGTTGGGTGGCTTTCCGGAACAGCCGCTGATGGAAGACATCGCGCTGTCGAAACGGCTCAAGCGTCTGGCGCCGCCGCATTGCCTGCGCCAGCGGGTGACAACCTCGGCTCGCCGCTGGCAAAAACACGGCGTGTTACGCACCATCCTGCTGATGTGGTCGCTACGCGCCCGCTACTTTTTCGGCGCCGATCCGCGGCAA
>JAEUOJ010000108.1 GCA_016789495.1 Accumulibacter sp.
CCCTCGAGCAGTTTTGCGTGGCGGAAGAATTCGGCAACATCTGCGCCGTCGCCGGGCTGGCCGCGACCACAACGCGCACCGCTGACGGATGTTTGCATGTCAAGTTCCGCGTGATTGTTGCCAACCGCTTATCGACAAGAGGGCCGTGACATGATATTCGAATGAATACGATTGCGGCGCGCCAGCTTGGGATCGAAGGGCAACAGCGCCAACGTCAATAAGGTCGCGCCCGCCACCGACCAGAGCAGTCTCGATCACTCATCACGAGGTCGCCTGTCTGAATCGAAAGCGCATCAAACTCGCGCCCTCGGTCACGTGCGCTTCATCGCCAATCGCACCCGTGTTTTGCATCATGACTCGCGCGCAAGCATTGCCGCCTTATGAATCAAGCCGATACTGATGCCGATGGCGGTCGGACGATTCAGGTTGCGGGGCACATTGTGCGCCTTGCACCAAGCGTAAGCCGAATGCTCGAAATTCAGTCGCGGCTCGAATTCGTGGTCGGTACGCAAGAGAAAATAGTGCAGTTCACGCAAGGCATCGACGTAGCCGAGATGTTCGATTGCGGCGCCGCTGACCTTGCCGAAACGAACGAGTTGATCATGCGTGCGCGTGATCCCCAATTCTTCGGACAACTCTCGCACCAACGCCTCCTCCGGCGTTTCGTGCAGTTCGACATGGCCGCCGAAGAAATTCCATACACCGGGTTTGTGCATCGCTATCGAACGGCGGCCGAAGAGAAAGGTGTCCGTTGACGCACAGTGGATGATGGCCCAGGCGCCTGCCTGCTGGTTGAACTTCATGTAAAAAGAATAGGAGATCCAGCGCCTTTTTCGCAAGCGTTCCAGCTCGAGGGCCGGCCAGGCGTTGTCTATGCAACAGGCGCCCACACCAACCCACTCGTCGCCTGCCATGCGCACGATCGCGTCGAACGCTTCCCCGCCGTTGTTCATGCCGGTTTGCGCGCTCGAGCCGTTCGCACCGAGCGAACAACCGCCGCAAACGGACACGGCTCCGGGCTTGGCTTTGAACCAGTGTTTGTGGTTGAGACGCGGGCTGGCATGGAAACGCATCGGCTGATCCGGGGAAATTGGAGCCGGCCGGACTGCATCGAGGTCAGAGACGGCCCGGAAAAGTCTTCGGCAGCCCCCCCGCCAGCGCCTGGCAACATTGGCGCAAGTGGTCGCGGAGCAAGATGACGGTGGGCGAAAGTTGTCGACGGTCGGCGCAGATCAGTGAGAGCGGGGCGGCTTCGCCGTCCCAGTCGGCGCAGAGGTGGATCAGCCGGCCGCTGGCCAGGCTGGGAACCAGATCGAGCGCCGATTTGTAGGCAATACCGCGCCCGGCCAGCGCCCAGCGATGCACCGCGTCGCCGTCGTCGGATACCCGGTTGCCACGTACCGCAACATTGATGGTCTGGCCGGCGCGGCTGAATTGCCAGTGCTCATGCACCTCATCGCCGAGACGAAAGCGCAGGCAGTTGTGCTCGATCAGATCTGCCGGAGATTGCGGCGTGCCGCAGCGCGCCAGGTAGTCGGGCGAGGCGCAGAGCAGGCGACGGTTGTCGGAGTAAAGCGGCACGGCGACCAGGCCGGAGTCGGACGGCGTGCCGTAACGGATGGCGAGGTCGACCGGTTGCCGATAAATGTCGGCGATGCGATCGGAGAGCTGGGCGCGCAGCGAGACTTCCGGGTAGCGCACCTGGAACTCGTCGAGCCAGTCGAGAACATGGTTGCGGCCGAGGTCGGAGGGCATCGAGATTTGCAGGGAGTCGCGCACCACCTGTCGACCGGTCGAGATTTCCTCGATGGCATCCTGCAGGCCGCCGAGCGCCAAGCGGGCGGCGGGCAGAAAACGCTGCCCCTCGGCGCTCAGGCGCAGGCTGCGCGTCGAACGCAACAGCAGCACGGTACTCAGCTCCGCTTCCAGCCGTTTCAGACTGGCGCTGGCGACGGCGGGCGACAGGTCAAGGATGCGAGCCGCGGCGGAGAGGCTGCCGCTGTCGGCGGTCAGAACAAAGATCTGGAGGTCTTGCAGATTCTTTATTTTCAATTTTTCGATGAAAGTGATTCGCCTATTGGCTACTTTATACGCGAAATCCATTGGCTGATGATGATGCTTTCACGCCGATATACGGAGAACTGGCCATGAAAGCAGTTGCCTACCAACAATCCCTGCCCATAGACCATCCGGATGCCTTGCAAGACGTCGATGTGTCGAAGCCACAAGCCGGCGGCCGCGACCTGCTGGTCGACATCAAGGCCGTTTCAGTCAATCCGGTCGATACCAAGGTGCGCCGGGGAAGCGCCCCGCCGGCCGGCGAGTGGAAAGTGCTGGGCTGGGACGCGGCCGGCGTCGTTGCCGCCATCGGCCCGGAGGTGACCGGTTTCAAGCCCGGTGACCGCGTCTGGTACGCCGGCTCCATCGCCCGCCCGGGCACGAACAGTGAATTTCATCTGGTTGATGAGTGCATTGTCGGCAGGATGCCGCAGTCGCTCGATTTCGACCAGGCGGCCGCCTTGCCGCTGACGGCGATCACCGCCTGGGAAATGCTCTTCGACCGTCTCGGCATCACGCCGGGCAAGCAACCGAGGCAGGCGACGCTGCTCATCGTCGGGGCGGCCGGCGGTGTCGGCTCGATCATGGTGCAACTGGCCCGCCGCCTGACCAACCTGCGCGTCATCGGAACCGCTTCGCGGCCGGAAACCGCGGCCTGGGTCAAGGAACTCGGCGCGCATGAGGTGATCGACCATGGCAAGCCGATTTCACAGGAACTCACGCGTATCGGCGTGCCGCAGGTCGAGTACGCGGTCAGCCTCAATCAGACCGACGCGCATTTCGCCGAAATCGTCGAAGCCATTGCGCCGCAAGGCAAATTCGGCCTGATCGACGATCCCAAAGAGGTCAATGTGGCGCTGCTCAAGCGCAAGAGCATTTCGCTGCATTGGGAGTTCATGTTCACCCGTTCGCTGTTCACCACTCCCGACATCGCCGTCCAGGGCCAGCTGCTCGGCGAATTGGCCGACTTGGTCGATAGCCGGCTGATCCGCACCACGGTCGGCGAGAATTTCGGCGCGATCAACGCCGCCAATCTCAAGCGCGCCCATGCCTTGCTCGAAAGTGGCCAGGCGCGCGGCAAGATCGTTCTCGCAGGATTCTGAGCCAACGCCATCCTCGACCGACGAGGATTCACCCCCATGGACGATAAGATTCTTTTCAGCCCGCTTTACCTCGGACAGCAAAAAATGCCCAACCGTATCGTCATGGCGCCAATGACCCGGTCGCGGACGACTCAGCCGGGCGATATGCCGAACGCGATGATGGCCGAGTACTACGCGCAACGCGCCAGCGCCGGCCTGATCATCAGCGAGGCAACGCAGATCAGCCAGCAGGGCAAGGGCTACAGCTACACGCCGGGCATCCACACCGCCGAACACATCGCCGGCTGGAAACGGGTGACGGGGGCGGTGCACCAGGCTGGCGGCAGGATTTTTTTGCAGCTCTGGCACGTCGGCCGCATGTCGCACCCGAGTTTTCATGCCGACGGCCAGCCGGTCGGGCCGTCGCCGCTGTCGCCGGCGGCGCAGGTCTGGGTCGTCGGGGAAGACGGCGTCGGACGCATGCTCGATTGTCCGACGCCGCGCGCGCTGCGTAGCGAGGAAATACCCGGCATCGTCGAGGATTTCCGCGTGGCGGCGCGCAATGCCCGTGCCGCCGACTTCGACGGGGTTGAAATCCACGGTGCCAACGGCTATCTGATCGACCAGTTCCTGCGCACCACCTCCAATCACCGGCAGGACGCCTACGGCGGCAGCCGCCCGAACCGTCTGCGCCTTTTGCTCGAAGTGGCGGCGGCGATAGCCGCTGAAATCGGCGCCGACCGTGTCGGCGTGCGGCTGGCCCCGTACATCACGGCGCGCAACATGCACTGCCCGGACATCATTCCAACCATTCTCGAAGGCGCGGCGGCGCTGAGCGGGATGGGCATCGTCTACCTGCACCTGTCGGAGGCCGACTGGGATGACGCGCCGCAGGTGCCGGCAAGTTTCCGCCGAGAATTGCGCGATACCTATGCCGGCAAGCTGATCGTTGCCGGCCGCTATGACCCCTCGCGGGGCGAGGCGTTGTTGGCCGACGGCCTGGCCGATCTGATCGCCTTTGGTCGGCCGTTCATCGCCAACCCGGATTTGCCAACACGAATCCGCCACGGCTGGCCGCAAGCCGAATTCGACGGCAACACGCTGTTCGGTGGCGGAGCGGCAGGCTATATCGACTATCCGCCGGCGCGTTGAGGCCACCCGCTTCGGGCTCGATCCGCGCCACTTGACATGTTGTCTTGTACGCTGATGGGCGTGGAAGCGCTGCGGTTTGGCTGAGGCATCCAAGCTCGCGAACGGTTGGCCACGAACTTCTGCCGCTTCAAAGCGAACTCTTGCAGCAGCGGATTGAGGCGACGCCGGTTAGCGGCGGCGAGCGACCGGCGGCCGTACCCCCGGAGCGATTGCCACAATGCTGCGAGGCGATGCTCGGCGAGATGGCGGCTGGCCGCCGCGTGAGCAGTCGCCGCAACCGCCATCCGCGCGGTTCAAGCCAGATGAGTAACGCCAACATTCGCCATCGCGGCGAGTGGCTTCTTCAGAAACACGAACCCTTGCCCGCGTTGTCTACATGAACACGATTCGGGCTAGTCAGGACGACCAAGCCGCTGGCGTATTGCCTGTTACCGCCTTGGAAAGCGGTTGATGAAAGAACCGAGATGGCCTTGTGCCGCAAAAATCCGCGTGCTGTCTGGCATCTTGGCGCCCTGGGCAGGATTGAGCAATTCCAGCCCGAGACAATCACGGTTATGCACCCAGACACCAAGTTCGCCGACGTAATACGTGTGGAAATCCTCGACTTCCAAGTTATAGACCCGGGTCTTGAACAACGGATCGTTGCTGACGTAGATGTCGTATAAGTCCTCGCCAAGGAAAGGCGCCTCGGGGTCGTTGTAAAACAGTCCGTCATAGTGAGGAACGCCCTCCAGCAGTTCTTCTTTACGGAACATATGGTATTTCCAGAGACTACAGCCGCCTCGAAAATCGACTATATGCCCCTGCTGCTCAACACCATCCCAGGAATTGAGCATATCCGAGGAAACCCAGCCCAGTCCTTCGACCGGCGTACGCACGACCGGCCAAACCTGTTCGACCTGCGCCGGTTCGCCAGAGGCCAACCGCATTTGGTCATATTTCTTCAAGCATTTGGCCGCAATCCAGCCCTTGCCATCCACCCAGAATGGATGATTATCAGTGGCATATAGATGAAAGACCATTTGATTGGGCTTCGTGCCATCATGAGGTCCTATTGAGTACTTCACAACCCACAGCGCCTTGTCCTCAAAGACAAGGGTGTTCACCACACGCTTGTAGGCCCGTTCGCCTGTTTCCTCCGGTTGCGACAACACCCGGTCCCCAACCTTGATCTGTTCGATGGGCACTAAACCCTTGTCGGTATGCACCAGGGTGCCCGCGATGAAGCAGCCGCCGACCATTTCCGGGCAGGTCCGTTGAAAGAGCTTGGCCATGTAGTTCAGCACTTTGCTGTACAACGAATCGCCCGAAACCTTGCTCTCGCGGCTGACCGTGGCGAGCATGTGGTCTTTGGCAGTGAGGGGATACCGGGCTTCCAGGATCGCCGCTGCTTCGGGGTCGCGGTACAGCGCGGCTTTCGCGCCGGCGCGCATGGCCAACAGCAGTTGGTAGGCCCGGTCCACCGCCGCTTTGCGGGTTGGCGCTCCGGAGAGCAACTCGGCAATCTTCGCGATCTGCGGCGCGGGCTGGCACGAATGCCCTTCCAACGGCAAGTCGCGATCGAGCGGGTAGCGGCGTCTCGGGTCGCGGGCGTAGTCGGTCAACGCGCCCTGGATCAGGCGCGGGGCGTTCCAAGTGTAATGCGAGTGGCTCATGGGCATCGCGGCCAAAGAGATTGCGGATGACGCCGATCTTGTGGCCGACCGGGCCATGGGAAACGTCGTCGGTCTCCCTAGTCTTGACCAGGTCGTCATTGAACCAGCGGTTGAAGTCGGCGACGAGGGCGCAGGTTTGGCCATCGTAGTTGACAACGACCTCTCCGGAGGCCACCTGGATGTCTTCGTGGTAGTTTTCATTCGATCCCACTTCGTGCGCTGGGTGGCAGCATCGTACCCCAGATAGGTTTCGGGGACTTGGCCGGTCAGCGGCACCGATTGCAGATCGATCGTCGTGGCGGCGTTGATCTGGCCGCTGTCGGGGCCGCTGGCGAGGTAGACCGGGTTCTTGCCCAGGCCGCTCTTCGGGTACGACGAGCCGTTGACCACAACCATCGAGCTTTGGCGATTCCGCCATCGTCGCGAATCTGGTTGAGGTCGACGAAGGCGACAAAACCGGCCGATGTCCCCATAGTCGGGCGGGCGGTGATATTCAGACACTCGTCGTCTGCGGCCTCGCGGGCATCCGGCGGCCGCAAGTCGCCACCCGGTTTGACTGGCCCGGAATGCATGATTGCATGGATCACTTTGAATTCTTGCGACCAATCGCAACTCCTGCCACCGCGAAATCGGCAAGTGCTCCTCGCTCAGACGGATCAGTTCCTGATTCAGTTCATCAAGCACCAGCGTCTTGATTCGGTAAGTCGCCTGATCGAAGGCTTGCGCCGTCACTTCGCGCACCGAGTTGGCGCGATTGCGCAAGTGAAGAAAGAACTGATCGAGTTCGGACGGGTTGGCGCTCTGAACGCCGGAGAGCAGGACGCCCGGAATGATCGACGGCGTTAGGACGCGATGAAGGGTAAAGTGTTTGGGATTGATACGCGCAGTTTCGAGCAAGCCGCTTGAAAAGAAATGCTCGGATAGGTGATTCGCTATCTTGGCACATTCGGGACATCATGAAAAAATCATTTGTAAGCAACAAGTTAATGTGGAACCGCGCAAGAGAACCATGTTCGCCGCCTGGATCTCGCCTGCGCGGCTTTGGGATTGATGTCGGGTCATGCAATAGTACCAAGTGGTGAGAAAGGATCACTGCCTGCCCGTATGGCTAACGCGACAAGGCGTATCCAAATCACATAAATTTGAAACGAACAGTAGACTGTCCGAATATATCAGCCATAGGAGATGTTATTGCGACAAAGGATGCAAGAAGTTATAGGAATAATTTTATATCAGTTGAATTTGTAGTATCTTTGCATAAAGATTTCAAAATGCTATTCATGAATATCAGCTTACTACAAATTACTAGCGCCTTCATGGTGCTTTTTGCCATTATTGATATTTTGGGTTCGATACCCATCATTCTAAATATCAATCAAAAAGAACAAGTTGTGCACGCCTTCCGGGCAAGTATCGTGGCTTTGACCATATTATTGGTTTTTCTATTTCTGGGCGAATGGGTGTTGAAACTTTTTCGGGTCGACATTCAGTCATTTGCAGTCGCAGGTTCATTAATAACTTTCATTTATGCTATCGAGATGATCTTGGATGTGGAAATTGTCCGCAATCAGGCACCGGAAGGCAGTGCATCAATAGTTCCCCTGGCTTTCCCTCTCATCGCAGGTCCAGGGTCATTTACCACATTGTTATCATTGCGCGCTGAATATGCAATCGAGAATATCATCATCGCACTGATACTCAATATCATATTCGTTTACATTGTCATTCGTTCCACCTCGAAAATCGCTAAATTTATTGGTGAAGGTGGCATTTATGTGTTACGCAAGTTTTTTGGAATAATCCTTCTGGCGATTTCGGTGAAACTATTCACTACCAATATCGGAAGTTTGCTTTAAACGAAAGCGCAACGCCAGCCAGCGCATTGAATCAATGAAAATCCTGGTCGCGATTTTTGAGGATATTTTTTCTCATCGCCGGTTCCTCGACGAAGGCAATGAGCCACGTCGTGCCGCCATACTTTCCCTCTGTGTCAGACTAGTTGTCGCCAGGATAGGATCTGAAACGAGAGGGCGAAACGGAGGAGAGAGGGATGGCGAGATACGGACAAGTGAGAAGGATCGAGTGCTGGGAAGGCTGTTGCCGCCGGAGAGCACGGCGATCGAAGAGGTGTCGCGAGAGGTTGGAGTTTCGGTGGGCACGCTTGAGCGTTGGCGGGCAGAGGCGCTGTCTAGGCCCGCTCGCGAGCAGGCCTGGACAGCGGCGGCGCGGCTGGGAGGCGGTGATTGCGACAGCGGCGATGGACGAGGCGCAATGCAGCGCGTGGTGCCGGGCACATGGGTTGTATCCGAGCGAATTGGCGCGCTGGCGGGATGAGGCGATGCAGGCGCTGGCCGATCCGGGAGACGCCCGCGCCGAGCCGGCAGAAACGCGCGCCGACAAGCAGCGGATCAAGGAGCTGGAACGGGAACTGAAGCGCAAGGAGAAAGCCTTGGCGGAAGCCGCCGCGTTGCTGGTTCTGTCAAAAAAGCTCTCGGCGATCTTCCACGGGGCCGCGGACGAATGATCCGTCAGGAAGATCGCCAGAGGCGGATGGATCAAATCGAAGCGGCCTGCCAAGCGGGAGCACGCTTGGCGCCAGCCTGCGTGTTGGCGGGAATCGATGCGCGCACCTACCAGCGATGGCAGGCCGACGCCGATCGTCGCGGTGACCGCCGACCGCTGGCCCAGCGACCGAAGCCGGCGCATGCGCTGAGCGAAGCGGAAAGGGAGGCGATCCTTGCCGTGGCCAATGAACCGCGCTTTGCCGAGCTTCCGCCCGCACGGATTGTCCCGGCGTTAGCCGACGAGGGATGCTATATCGCAAGCGAATCAAGCTTCTACCGCGTGCTGCGCGCGCATCACCAAGTACGTTATCGCGGTCGCGCGCATGCTCCGACGGCCGCGCCAAAGCCCCCGACGACGCATCAGGCGACGCGACCGCGCCAGGTCTGGTGCTGGGACATGACTTATCTGCCCACGGCGGTCCTCGGACAGTGGTTCTTTCTCTACCTGATTCTCGACCTCTACAGCCGCAAGATCGTTGGCTTCACCGTCGAGGCCACTGACCACTCCGATCACGCCGCCCATCTCCTCCGCCGCACCGCTCTCGCCGAAGGCATCCATGCCCTGGCGGACAAACCCGTGCTCCATGGCGACAACGGCGCCACCTTGAAAGCCACCACCGTCCTCGCCATGCTTCATTGGCTGGGGCTCAAACCATCCTACTCCCGCCCGCGCGTGTCCAACGACAATGCGCACGCCGAGGCGCTCTTTCGAACCGCCAAGTATCGCCCCGAATTCCCCGCCGGCGGCTTCCGCTCTCTCGAAGTGGCTTGCCTCTGGGCCAACAACTTCGTCCGCTGGTACAACACCGAGCATTTCCACAGCGGCATCCGCTACGTGACACCCGCTCAGCGCCATGACGGACACGATCAAGGCATTCTGGCTGCACGCCAACACATCTATCAAGCGGCTCGCGACGCCAACCCGGCTCGCTGGACCCGCCGTACTCGTAACTGGACTCCGGTCGACTCCGTTACCCTCAACCCCGAACGGAATTCACCCGCACGCGAGAACTCCAGCAACAAACAAAGTATGCCAATGGCAGCATGAGTTCCGGCGACAACTAGCTTGACATTCACCGCTTTGCGCAGACGAGCGGCAATATCTCGTAGAGGCGCGCGGAAATGCCTCCTTCAGTGCCCGTCGTACTCCCAGCAGAGGAGAGAAGACGAGGTTCTTGCGGAAGATACAAGACATCATTGCAAGGCCATGATCTTAAAACAATAATCAAAATTTATTTCGACAATTGCGCAAGCGATAGTCCGGATGACGCCCCACCAGTGGTCTACAGCAAGGCAAACAATGGCAAAATCGCCGATTTGCCGTCCACCAAAATGACGCAGAACCGAAGACAACGCTGGAGGTGGGGACGGCGAAGCCGAGCATCCAGCCACGTTCAACTCCTTCGATAGGACATCTTTCGATGAAACTGACCGCCGTCGCCGCGACCGGCTTGCTCGCCGCCAGTCTCGTCGCGCACGCCACCGACCCCGATCTGGCCCGCAACCTCGCCGCTGGCTGTACCGGCTGCCATGGCACGGAAGGCCGGGCAGTTAGCGGGACTGGATTCGACTCGCTGGCCGGTCTCGATCAGGTGCGGATGCTGCAAAAGCTTGCCGACTTCAGAAGCGGCAGCCGGCCGGCAACGGTGATGCAGCAGATTGTCAAGGGCTACAACGATGAGCAACTGGCGCTGATCGCCGCTTATTTCGCCGCGCAAAGGTAAAACAGCCATGTTGACTCTCGACAGACGGGCTTTTCTCAAAGCAGGCTTGGCAGCCACCGCCCTGGCGACGCTTGACGGCTATGCCAACCCCGCTCCGTTCTCGGCCACCGGCCGGGTGGTCATCGTGGGGGCGGGCTTCGCCGGCGCCACCTGCGCCCGTTACCTGCGTCTGTGGAGCGACGGCCAGGTACAGGTGACGCTGATCGAACGGCAACCGGCGTTCATTTCCTGTCCGTTGTCCAATCTGATCCTTGCTGGCACACACCGTCTCGACCAACTGACCCTGTCCTACGACGCATTACGCGATCGCCAAGGCATCCGCCTGCTCCATGATGAAGTGGCTGATCTTGATGCCGGACGCCGTCTGGTGATTCTTGCCAGCGGCGAACAACTCCCTTACGACCGGCTGGTGCTGTCGCCGGGAATCGACTTCATGTGGGAGGAAATTCCCGCTCTCGCCGTACCCACCGCCCGTAAACACATTCTCCATGCCTGGAAAGCCGGTCAGCAGACACTGGCCTTGCGTCGACAACTGCTGGCGATTCCAGATGGCGGGCTGTTCGTCCTGACCATCCCGAAAGCACCCTACCGCTGTCCACCGGGACCCTACGAACGCGCTTGTCTGGTCGCCGATTATTTCAAACGCTACAAACCACGCTCGAAAGTGATCATTCTCGACGCCAACGACGATGTGGTCTCAAAGAAAGCGCTGTTCGTCAAAGCCTGGCAAGAGCTGTATCCCGGCATCATCGACTATCGGCCGGGCAGCGAACTGAAAGACGTTGATCTTCATGAACGTGCCGCCGTACTCGATTTCGATCGTCAGCGCGCCGATGTGTTGAACGTCATCCCACCGCAACGTGCCGGCACGATCGCCAGCCGTGCCGGCATCAAGCTGCTCAACCAGCGTTGGGCGGAAGTCGACTGGCTGAGCATGGAAGCGACGGGCGTTCCCGGAGTACATGTCATCGGCGATGCCGTTTTTCCGGCGCCAACGATGCCCAAGTCGGCGCATATGGCCAACCAACACGGCAAACTCGCGGCCGCCGCGATCCTTCGCCGCCTCGCCGGTCAGCCGCCCAGCTCGATGCCCGTGCTGACCAATACCTGCTACAGCTTTGTCGATCCCGACAACGCCATCCACGTCAGTTCGGTGCATCGGTATGACGCAACCAGTCGAACCTTGCAACCGGTTCAAGGCGCCGGCGGCGTTTCGCAGGCCCGTAACGAGGTTGAAGGAAAATTCGCCTGGGCTTGGGCAAGGAATATCTGGGCCGATACGCTGCTTTGAACCGGCGCAAGGCGTGTTCCGTTACTCGGGCGCCCATTTTGTCAGTCCGGTAAACAGCTTGGCCAACGCGGCGCCCGGATCGACGGCACGCATGAACGCTTCACCCACCAGAAAGGCGTCGACTCCGTGGTGGCGCATCTGGTCAACGTCCGCTGAAGAAAGAATGCCGCTTTCGGTAACCACGATCCGTCCCGCTTCGAGATTCGGCAACAGATCGAACGTCGTCCGCAAGCTGACCTCGAAGGTGCGCAAGTTGCGATTATTGATGCCGATCAGGCGGGTAGCGAGTTGTTGGGCGCGGTCGAGTTCGTCAGCATTGTGCACTTCGACCAGTGTGGCCATGCCCAAGCTTTCGGCGATGGCTTCGAAATCGCGCATCGCGGCCAGATCCAGCGCCGCGGCAATCAGCAGGATGGCGTCCGCCCCCATCGCCCGGGCTTCGTAAACCTGATACGGATCAACCAGAAAGTCCTTGCGCAACACCGGCAAGCGACACGCCGCGCGCGCTTGTTGCAAATAAGCCGGGGCGCCCTGAAAAAATTGCCGATCGGTCAATACTGACAAGCAAGCCGCACCGTGCCGCTGGTAAGCGGCGGCGATCTCGGCGGGCTGAAAGTCGGCGCGCAACAGGCCGCGCGACGGACTGGCCTTCTTGATTTCAGCAATGACCGCCGCCTGACCGACAGCGATCCTTGCCTGCAACGCCGCAAGAAAATCGCGCGATGGCGGCGCATTTTCGGCGGCGCCGCGTACGGCGGAGAAAGAAATCGCCGTGCTCGCCGCAGCGACTTCATCGCGTTTGACGGCAAGGATTCGCTCGAGAATATCGTTCATTTTGCTCACTGGTGGCGACGGCCGGTCTGAATCGGCTCGTGCCCGGAACCGTCCGCCGCGTCGTTGATCGGATCAGGCCGAAAAACGCCGGGTAAACGCGACAAACTGGTCGAGCTTGGCCCGCGCCGCGCCGGAAGCGATGGCCTCGAAGGCCAGATCGACACCCGCCGCCAGCGTCGGCGCAACACCCGCGACATAAAGGCTGGCGCCGGCGTTCAGGGCCACGATGTCGCGCGCCGCACCGGGCTTGTTTTCGAGCGCAGCGCACAACATCGTCCGGGATTCCTCGACATTGGCCACCCGCAGCACGCGTGGATCATGAACCGGCAGATTGAACTGCTCGGGATGGATCGCATACTCCTCGACCCGTCCGTCCTTCAGTTCGCCCACCAGCGTCTCGCCTGAAATCGAAATTTCGTCAAGTCCCTCACGGCCGAAAACGGTCAGCGCGTGCGAACTGCCGAGCCGTTGCAACACCCGCACCTGGATACCGACCAGATCCGGATGAAATACACCCAGCACCTGATTGGCGGCATTCGCCGGGTTGGTCAGCGGACCGAGAATGTTGAACAAGGTGCGCACACCGAGTTCGCGACGAACCGGTGCGGCATGCTTCATCGCGCTGTGATGATTTGGCGCGAACATGAAACCGACGCCGAATTCATCGATGCACTGGCCGACCTGCGCCGGCGTCAGATTGATATTCACCCCCAGTGCCTCGAGAACATCGGCACTGCCCGACTGGGACGATACCGAGCGGCCACCATGCTTGGCAACCCGGGCGCCGGCGGCGGCGGCGGCAAACATCGCCGCCGTCGAGATATTGAAGGTTTGCGCGCCGTCGCCACCAGTGCCGCAGGTATCGACCAGTGCCGTCCGCTCACCGACCGGCACCTTGGTCGACAATTCACGCATCACCTGCGCCGCCGCGGAAATTTCGCCGATGGTCTCCTTTTTGACTCGCAGACCAACGATGATGGCGGCGATCATCAGCGGCGTCACCTCGCCACCCATGATCTGACGCATCAGGGAAATCATCTCGTCGTGGAAGATTTCGCGGTGTTCGATGACTCGCACCAACGCGTCTTGCGGCTTCATTGTGCGTATTCCTCCAGAAAATTCTTCAACAGATCGTGGCCCCGTTCGGTGAGGATCGATTCGGGATGGAATTGCACGCCTTCGATCGGCAGTTGTCGGTGTCGAAAACCCATGATCTCACCATCGTCAGTCCACGCGGTCACTTCAAGATCGGTCGGCAGCGACGAACGCTCAACCGCCAGCGAGTGATAGCGCGTGCAGGTCAGAGGATCGGGCAAGTCGCGAAAGACGCCCTGGCCGGTATGTCTGACCAGCGAAACCTTGCCGTGCATCAATTTTTGCGCATGCACCACTCGCCCGCCAAACGCTTCGCCGATCGCCTGATGACCCAGACAGACACCAAGCAGCGGAATCCTGCCCGCGAATTCGCGAATCGCCGACAAAGAAATTCCCGCCTGTTTCGGGGCACAAGGTCCAGGCGAAATCACCAGATAATCGGGCTGCATCTGTCCGATCTGCGTCAGAGAAATCGCATCATTGCGATAAACCCGGACATCCTGACCCAACTCGCCGAAATACTGGACGAGGTTGTAGGTGAAGGAGTCGTAATTATCGATCATCAGCAGCATGTTCGGCTTACCATTTTGATTTTATTGAAGTCGACTAAAGTCACCGCTGATTGACACCTTCTTAACTGCCCGCTTTTTCATATGCTGAATGAAGTGGCGCGGATAAAAACTGACGGCCATCAAAGACCGGCATTGTCGCATTGCGCGGTGGTGCCATCAAGGAAAGCGGCGGAACTCGATCACCCGATCCCACGGGCTTGTCTTCCTCGAGCCAAGTCCGCTGATCGACTCAAGCCGCGAGGTACAACTATTTCTGCCGTTCCGGTGCTTCAGCTCGTTGGGCAGGTGCTACAAAAGTACTGCACCGATTTAGTTTATGGAAATGATGCGATGACTTTCCTGAAACGATCTCGGTGACGCAGCTTCCAGCAGAGAAAATTGCTACATTGAAAGGAGCTCTGCGAATCGACCATCATCCTGCGTGACAATCGGTTGCCAGTTGCCGGAAGACGACGACTCGACTTTCAGCCGTCCACCTCACCCAGTTTTTTCGCAATTTCCAGTTCCGCACGATGCCAGTATTCAACACTGCAGCCTTGGAACCCCTCTTTTTCCGCGATGAAATAGGCGGCCGCCTGCACCATGCGATAACGTTCTTCAGGGTTCGGTTTTGTGGGCGCACTCACTTTGGCAGATGGCGATCTCCGACGAACAGGCTTCTCACTAGGCTCCGTCGCCACCTGTTTGGTGGCCACTTTGGCGACTGGCGCTTTTTTCTCGCCTGTCGACGCGGTGCCAGACGTTTTTTTGTCGGCCGCCGCACTCGCTGGCGGAGCTTTCGGCGATCTGGGTTTGGGTGTAGCCTTGGGTTGACTGCTAGGAGTCTCTTCGCTCATGGTCGTTCCTTTGAATATGATTAAATGAGGGTTTGGAAACGCTTCACCAGGGAAAACGCGTCAGAATGCTCGATGCGACATCAGGATAAAAAAAGGCATCTTATCGGTCAAGATCCATTTTTTCGACTTTAAAAATCGGCTCATGGTTTTCGTCGACACCCACTCGCTTAACCTTTCACATCCATCGATGGCTAATTTTCCCAAACCAAGCACATGCAGCATCAGACTTGAAAACATCTATTCTGAACTTGAAATGAAATCTTTTATGAAAGATCGTCACATGAACATCCTGCGTTTACTGTCGCTGGTGGTTGGCTGTTTTTTTGCTACGGCAGCCGCGGCGAGTTGCTATGTGATTTATGACAATAAAGGCAAGATAACCTATCAATCCAGCCAAGCACCGGTCGACCTTTCGAAGTCGATCTCCCATGAAATGAATTCCCGGTTCAAGAATCGACATCTGGTAATTATCACCGAACAAAGAGGGTGCGCTGATTTACGCGAAAGAACAGAACAACGTTCGAGCAATGGTTCAGTCAGTCGGGCGACCGTTCTGTCGGATGTTGATTACGTTCTTGAGCGATCGCCTCTTTTCCGCAAGAGAATTTCTTTCCTGGAAATTGAACAGTAAGGCTATTTCTGCACCCTGGAGTGGAAATCCTTGCTTGCCCAATGGCAACCGATCTCAGTTTATAGCGAATGAAGGGCGAGATCTCGGTGTCCTAGTTGACTATTGGGTTGGCTGATTTCGATGACGCAAGTAACTGCTATCGCAAATGAACCTGGTCATGCGGAATGATCTTCAACGCAAAGAACCGATGCCAGGACCACCAAGATGACCTATGGGAGCCGGCAGTGAAAAAAGAGAATTGTCGGGCCAAGGGTTGCTACAGGGAATGTCTTCGACGATGGGAACGAAAAATCGCTGCTGAACCGATTCAAGAAAAAAGCTGGCGAGGACCCATTACCCCACGACCAACTGAAGGAACTGAAATCGCCTGGATTCGATCGTGGCCTGGAGATCATTTATTTGCCAATTTGTGCAAAATCTGCTCCAGCGTCGCTTCGTCGAAACGCCCCAGACGACTTGTCATCAGCCGTCCTTCCCGGCCGATGATCAATGTATAAGGTAAGCCCTTGACTTGTTGGCCGGCTTGTTGCCCTAAGCCAAGCTCGGCCACCAGTAACGGGTAGCCGACCGGCGTCTTTTTGACGAAGGTACGCATATTGTCAGGATCGTCGATGCCAATGCCGACGAATTGCACGCCCTGCGTAGCGTATCGCGCCTGCAAGCGCGAGAAAGCCGGCATTTCCTCGACGCAGGGCGCGCACCAGCTCGCCCAGTAATTGACCACCAGGATCTTGCCCCGCCATTGGGCGATCGACTGCTGCTGGCCGGCCAAATCCGGCAAGGTCAGTGCCAGCACCTCGTCCACCGTCCGTTGCTCTTCCGCCGCAGTCATTTTCTGGTCCGAAGCAATCGACGACGGACTTGCCGACTGTTGTTTGGAATCGAGCAACGACGGGGTCAACCAGACAATACCGATCAGAGACAACCCTCCCAGGACGATAACCACTAGGAGCCGCCTACTCATCGCTCCCTCCGCCGAAACATCGCTCGCAAGCAGACCACAACGAACATCAACCCACCGATCACGGCGATCAAACCGCCCAGGCCCATCATTCCCATGCCAATTTTTTGCGGCAAGGTGGTGAGCATCTGTTCAGCACCCGCCACCTTTCGTTGCACGCCATAGCCACCGGACCACGCCAAGCCGAGAATATGAATCAACTGACCGAATCCATAGACATACGGCTGAAGAACAGCCATTTGTCCTTCAGCCTGGACAAAGCCGAGCCTCGGCAGCAGTACGTAAGTCATCCCCATGAAAGCCAGGGTTACACCAACGGTCGATCCGTGGTAATGCGCCGGGATGACCACATTGACCCCCTGAATCAGATATCCGAGCACGCCACCAAGTACGAACAGTATCAGCGAAGCGATGAACGCCGATTTGGCTGGATTCGCCGGCAGGGTGCGCAAGCCGAACAACGACCATGCGGCGAGAACAATCAGCGGTGCCATATAAGGATGTCCCCAAATCATCAGCTTGGCGAACAGATCCATGTGTGGCATCGATCCCACCGGTACCAACAGGTAAATCGCCGGCACCGCCAGTAGCGGCACGGCGGCGACCAGGAACATCACCGACACCGCGCGCGGTGACGCACCGACAGTCTGCTCGCCCGGAGCGGCGGCGATCGACAACCAGGCGACGACCATCAGCAATGCGTGCTGAAACTGCAAGGTATGACCGCCACCCCAGAAAAGCACTTCGAAATAGATCGTCTCCTGGATTACCGGCACCGCCAACCACGACCAGCCGAAGGACGACAACGACAGGAACGCCGCCACCGCGCCCAGAAAGGCGCCCAACCGCCAGGGATCGGCCATCCCCCCAGGTCTGACGGTCAGCAGAGCGCGCGCGACAGTGAGCATCATTCCGCTGGCAAATACAACGATTGCCCCGAAAAACAAGGGTTGTTTGAGTATCGGAATGTAATTGTTGAGCACGGGTTCGGCACCGGGAAAAAAGGGGGAGAGACTCAGTGCCGCCGTTCCCAGCGCCGCCAGCCCAAATCCCGTCCATCCCAAGCCAACGAACCCTGCGCGACCGGCCGCCGACCAGATCACCGCCGCAAAAGCCATGAACCACACACCGACCGACAGATCGACATGGACGACCAGGGCGGCGCGGAAAAGCGATTTGAGAGGAAAAAAGTCCTGAATTCCGGGGGTGCGCGACAACACCAGCAGCACCGCCAACACACCCGATCCGATCAGTGCCAGCACGCCAAGCCACAGCCAGGCACGTGCCAGGCGTGCCGGCGCGCCTGGCAAAATTTTCATCGCTTGCCAATCCACTATCCGCCCCAAACCGAATGCAAAGCGCGCAGTATAGGGTAGCGCGTCGGCGGAAGGGCGTTGTTCCTGTCATCGTCCGGACGGAAGCCGAGCACTCGTCGCAGAATTGCCGAGGCCTCTGGGCCATGATCGAGGGAAAATCGGCGTAGCTGACCTAAATCAATTTTTTTTGTCCGGCGAAATGCTGAAATGTGGCGATGAGTGTGGTGCCCACAGGCTGAATGGCCGGTCCGTGCATCATTCCCCTATCTTGCTGTCTGGCGATCATGCCGATCCGCCGCACAGTGCCGTTTTTCCTACCGAAGGGAGTCTCAATGAAACTGGCAAGTTCAACCAAATGGGCCGCGACGGCTGCTGCCGTCGCTCTGGCGATAGGCGGCGCACAGGCGCAAACG
The DNA here is from genome assembly GCA_016789495.1 of Accumulibacter sp. Classification (GTDB taxonomy): domain Bacteria; phylum Pseudomonadota; class Gammaproteobacteria; order Burkholderiales; family Rhodocyclaceae; genus Accumulibacter. The sequence continues at coordinate 18,185 of JAEUOJ010000108.1, forward strand.
AAACCACTGGAAGAGAGCAAGATGCAGATTGGTGGCACGTCGCCGGTGGGCAGTGCGGAAATGATGCAGACCTTGAATCCCAAATCGCCGCCGATGACCAAGGTCGAATTCGAAACCGGCAAAAAGATTTACTTCGAACGTTGCGCCGGTTGCCATGGCGTGCTGCGCAAGGGCGCCACCGGCAAAGCGTTGACCACGGATATCACCATCGATCGCGGTTCGGAAAATCTGCGCACCTTCATCCATTACGGTTCGCCGCAGGGGATGCCCAACTGGGGCAGCTCGAACACCCTGACCGAACAAGAAATCGACATCATGACCCGGTACATCCAGCATGAACCGCCGACCCCGCCGGAATATGGGCTGAAGGAAGTCGCCGCGACCTGGAAGGTACTGGTGCCGGTCGCTCAACGGCCGACCAAGAAAATGAACAACATCGACATCAGCAACCTGTTCTCGGTGACCTTGCGCGATGCCGGCAAGGTGGCGTTGATCGACGGGGCCAGCAAGAAGATCGTCGAAGTGGTGGATACCGGCTACGCCGTGCATATTTCCCGGTTGTCGAAATCGGGCCGCTACCTGTACGTGATCGGTCGCGACGCCAAGATCGTGCTGATCGATTTGTGGATGGAGAAACCATCGCCGGTCGCCGAGATTCGCATCGGCCTCGAAGCCCGTTCGATCGAAACCTCGAAATTCAAGGGTTATGAAGACAAGTATGCCATCGCCGGCAGTTATTGGCCGCCGCAATACGTGCTGATGGATGGCGACACACTCAAACCGTTGAAAATTGTCAGCACCCGTGGCATGACCTCCGATACCAACGAGTATCACCCTGAACCGCGAGTGGCGGCGATCGTCGCTTCGCATTTCCATCCCGAGTTCCTGGTCAACGCCAAGGAAACCGGCGTGGTGCATCTCGTCAATTACAGCGACCTGAACAATCTCCGGGTCAAAATGGTCAATACACCGCGCTTCCTGCATGATGGCGGCTTTGAATCGACCGGCCGGTACTTCATGGACGCGGCAAACGCTTCCGACAAGATCGCGGTCATCGATACCAAGGAAGGTAAACTGGCGGCGGTCGTTTCGGTAGGTAAGACGCCGCACCCGGGTCGGGGCGCCAACCTGACGCATCCGAAATTCGGTCCGGTGTGGGCAACCAGCCATTTGGGTGACGAGACCATTTCCCTGATCGGCACAGATCCGGTGAAACATCCCCAGAACGCCTGGAAAGTCGTGCAAACACTGAAAGGCTCCGGCGGTGGTTCGCTGTTCTTGAAGACACACCCGAAATCGACCAACCTGTGGGTCGACGCGCCGCTCAATCCTGATCCGGCGATTTCGCAATCGGTGGCCGTATTCGACATCAACAACCTCGAGAAAGGCTTTCAAACCCTGCCGATCGGTGAATGGGCCGGTGTCAAACCCGGTTCGAAACGCGTCGTTCAGCCGGAATACAACCGTGCCGGCGACGAAGTGTGGTTCTCGGTGTGGAGCAGCGGTAGTGAGGAGTCGGCCATCGTGGTCGTCGATGATAAGACGCGCAAGCTGAAAGCGGTGATCAAGGATCCGCGCATTGTCACACCAACCGGCAAATTCAACGTCTACAACACTCAGAACGACATATACTGAGCACCTGATCGGGCGCCGGGACTTGGTGTTCCGGTTGCCCGGTTTGTCTGGCGTATTGATCCATCAGGTTGCAAGTTCAAAAATTACGGAGTCGGAGAATGAAACTGATCCCCCTGAGCATGCTCGCTGCCACCGGTATCTTCATCGTTGGCCATGTCCAAGCCGATGAAGCCCTGGCCAAAGCCAAAAATTGCTTAGCGTGTCATACCGTCGACAAAAAGGTCGTCGGTCCGTCATACAAGGATGTCGCCAAGAAATATACCGCCAAGGACGAAGCGATGCTCGCCGAGAAGATCATCAAGGGCGGCAAAGGAAACTGGGGGGCGGTACCGATGCCACCAAACCCGTCGGTCTCCGCTGACGAAGCGAACAAACTGGTCAAATGGATCCTCAGCCAGAAATAATCGCTTTTCAACTATGAAAAACCGGCCGCGAGCCGGTTTTTCATGGGTTCAGGCAAACTGCGAATGAGCGAATTTCATTTTCTGCTTACTTGCCAGACACCGCTCATAACCAATGCCATCCCGACCACCTGCGCCAGCGATAACGGCTCGTCGAGGACGCACCAACCAAAAAATATCGTCAATGCCGGTCCAAGGGTGCCGATCAGCACCGCTTTCGCTGGCCCGATGTGCCGAACAGCCTGCGAATGCATGAATACCGGCAGGACCGTCGAAAAGATCGCCATCGCCGCGCCATACGCGTAGACCGGCAGCGGTTGGCGCAACGCCATCAGCGGCTGCGTCATCAGAAAGTGAATCTGTACGGCGGCTGTCGACACCAGCATGGCCAATGCCGTGAAACGCGCGGCTCCCAAACGCTCAATCGCTCCAGCACTACCGGAGAGATAGAGTGCATAAGACAACGACGAACCAAAAACCAGCGCAACGCCAAGTAGAAAACGGCTGTCGTCGCCGACCCACTGCAAATCATGAACGCAAGCCAACGCGATTCCGGCGTACGACAGCGCCAGAGCGCCCATTTCGCGTCGGGACAACGATCTACCCAGGAAAAGAACGCCGATCAGCACCGTCAGCGTCGGATAAGTGAATAGAATCAATCGTTCCAGACCCGCAGAGATGTACTGCAGGCCAAGAAAATCAAGAATGCTGGCCCCGTAATATCCCAATAAGCCGAGCACCGTCACCGAAAACCAATCGCGCCGCGTCAATGGCGGTGCCGCACGGCTGGTCGTAAAGCCGATCCACAGAAATGCCGGCAGTGAAAAGACCATCCGCAGAGAAAGTAAAGTCACGGCGTCGACCGTCGCAACGACATAAGCCAGCTTGACGAAAATCGCCTTGAATGAAAAGCCGAGCGCGGCCAGTATCGCCAGGAGCACCCCCACGCTTTCATTGCTCCAATTTTTCCAAAAGATCATGAACGAAGCCCATAAAACATAAGCATCAAATTAAATCTTTCGGAAACGAGGGGTTCGATTCAGCATTTCCCTACCTGGCAAAGCAGGTTATTTGACTCGATCAAGATGATGCTGATACATGTTCGGGCAAGTGCAGCTGGAGAGAGGATCGCCAATGCAATGGCGGCGGAGCCGCCTACCGTTCCCAAGCCCGCCATTCAGGTCGTATTCTGGCAAATAGATACGGTACCGAGCGAGAGGATGAGTCCCTCCGTTTGCCCTAGCGATTCCTTGAATCCCGGGTGTCGAGAATCTCGTCGTTCTTGCCTCTTCCCAGGCAACGACGCTGATGAACGGAGAGAGCCGCTCGCGCTGGTCCCGCTGGAACTATTACCACCGTGCAGGAGGTGATAACGGCCAATCCCCGTCTTGACAAACCAATTAAGGGACAAAAGATTTCAACGAAACGGATGGACAGGAAGCGATCCGCGCACCACGAACCACGAACCACTTAGGCCGTCTCTCCACCCACTTCTTCGAGCAACCAATTTCGCGCGTCCAGTTCGTCGCTGAAAATACGCATTTCGGCGCTGACAAAAATCTGTGCCAGCCAGGCACTCCAGGCCACCCATTGGCTCTCGGTCAGCACGGCGATGCGACTGAAGTCGTTGGCGTGGGCGCGAGCAAAAACGATGTCTTCCCAAGCCACATCAAGGGTGAAATCGGCCATTTCACGAAGATCGAATAGCAGATCGACCTGTCCGCCAAGTTGTAACTGTTCATTGACCGCACGTTCGAATTCCTGATAATCGGCGAGGCTGAACTCGGCGTAAACGGTGACCTCGACACGCTCCGGCTGTTTTTCGATCACGATCATGGCAATCTCCTTTCGTTGAGCGAAGTTTAGCATTGGCTCCGTATCCACAGGACGAGCATCGCGTAGCAATTTGGCGCGTGGCTGACGAGGTTCGGCGAATTGCACGCATCGTCATTGCCGAGCGACATGCGCCATTTGATTTGACCGGACCTCTTGGATAGGCTATTTTCGGAAGTTTAAATCGAGCTCTTTCGATGTCACGACAGAAATCAGAACAGGTTGCCGGCAACGCCCTCGCCAGCAGCGGCGATCTCGCCATCGCCACAATGACCTTCGAAGCCGCCCTCGACGAACTCGAACAAATCGTGCAGAGCATGGAGAGTGGGCGCCTGCCTCTGGAGGAATCATTGGCCGTTTATCGACGTGGCAGCGAGCTTCTCAAACATTG
>JAEUOJ010000110.1 GCA_016789495.1 Accumulibacter sp.
AACGCCAAGGTCTCCGATCACTTCGCGATCATACCGACGCTGCAGGCGCCGAAATCCTTGTCGGAACCCGAAGCCAAGCTCTACGATCTGGTCGTCAAACGCTTTCTGGCCGTCTTTTTCCCGGCCGCCGAATACCTGATCACCACCCGCATCACCCGTGTCGAACAGCAGCCGTTCAAAACCGAAGGCAAGGTGCTGGTCCAGGCCGGCTGGCTGGCGGTCTATGGCCGCGAGGCGCAAGAAGGCGAGGAAGGTCATCTGGTCGCGGTGCAGCCCGGCGAAATCGTCCGCACGACGGAGGTGCGGCTCAGCAGTCACTTCACCCGTCCCCCTGCCCGCTACTCGGAAGCCAGCCTGCTCACCGCCATGGAAGGCGCCGGCAAAAGCATGGACGACGAGGAATTGCGCAGCGCGATGGCCGGTCGCGGCCTGGGCACCCCGGCGACACGAGCGCAGATCATCGAAAACCTGCTCGCCGAACACTATCTGAATCGCGAAGGCCGAGAATTGCTGCCGACCGCCAAGGCGTTTTCGTTGATGACGCTGCTCAACGGTCTTGGCATCCCCGAATTGACCGCGCCAGAGTTGACCGGCGAATGGGAATGGAAACTGGCGCGCATGGAGCGCGGCGAGATGTCGCGTGACGATTTCATGACCGAGATCGCCGCCATGACTCGTCGGATCGTCGATCGCGCCAAAAGTTACGACAACGATACCATCCCCGGCGATTTCGGCGAACTGAGTACCCGTTGTCCGAAGTGCGACGGCTTGATCAAGGAGACCTACAAGAAATTTCAGTGCCAGCGCTGCGAATTCGGGCTCTGGAAAATCGTCGCCGGGCGACAGTTCGAGGCGCAGGAGATCGAGGCTTTGCTGAGCCAGCGCCAGGTGGGCCCGCTGAGCGGTTTCCGTAACAAAATGGGGCGCCCGTTCAGCGCGATGGTTCGCTTGAACGCCGACAATGTCCCGGAATTCGATTTCGGGCAAGCCAGCACCGGCGAAAACGGCGTGACGGAAGAAGTCGATTTTTCGAGCAGCGAGCCGCTTGGTGAGTGTCCCAAATGCGGCAGTCGGGTTTTCGAACACGGGGTGGCCTATGTTTGCGAAAAATCGCAAGGAGCCGGCAAAAGTTGCGATTTCCGTTCCGGCAAAATGATTCTGCAACAAGCGATCACTAGCGAGCAAATGCGCAAATTGCTGGCCAAAGGCCGGACTGACTTACTGCGCGATTTCGTCTCGGCACGCACCGGGCGCAAATTTGCCGCCTTTCTGGTGCGCGGCGCCGATGGCAAGGTCGGCTTCGAATTCGAAAAACGCGAGCCAAAGACACCGCTCAGGAAAGCCGCCACCAGCAAGGTCGGCGAGCCAGCGGCGCCAGCGGTCGAACAGCGACCGACAAGGACGCGCAAGCGGGTGGTCGGCCAAGGAAACGATGGATAGCGCGGACCATCGCCGCGCTCACCACCTTACCGGCGCCTGGCGTTTCCACCGGTCTGCCGAGTTCTCCAGCGCTTTCCCAGGGTCCATCTTGCTGGCCGAGATGGCGTCGCGGGCTGTTCCACGTGAAACACAACATCACCGGTTGAGCCAGGCGCCTGTCGAACCGGTGGCAGGGCGACGGCAACGGGAGAAGAGAGAGCGGTGCATTTCCCCGATTTCTCACGGTATTGGGTCCCCATGCGTCGCGAAATCGAAAAAAACCGTCCTCACCCCTCCCAGTCACCCCACGAAGATCAGTTTCGTTCGACAGGCACGGGCGCCTAGCCGTTGAAACTCTTTGCTGGCATCGGTCGGGAGCGGACCCCCGGTGGCGGCGCATCGACGATCGCCGCCCGCAAGACATCGATCGCTTGCGGGCGCGGAAACGTCGCCCGCCAGGCAATGATCACTTCGCGCGACGGTGAAGGCTGGCGAAATTGCCGCACCTGCAGTCGTTCCCGATCTTCAGGCCATGAAGCCGCCGCCGACGCCGGCACCACCGAGACGCCGACGCCGCCAAGCACCATGTAACGAACCGTTTCCAGCGAACTGCCTTCCAGCGCGCCGTCGATGCCGCCCGGAGCGGCGAGTTGTGGGCACGCCTGAACCACCTGATCACGAAAACAATTGCCACTGCCGAGCAGCAACAAATTTTCGCCGGCCAACTCGTCGGGGTCGACCAGGGCTTGACTGGTCAAGGGATGGCCGGCCGGAGCGACCACACAAAAGGGTTCGTCGTAAACCACCTGCCAGACGATTCCCGGCTCAGCGAACGGCAAGGCGACGATGATCGCATCGAGGTCGCCGCGTCGTAGTTGCGCGGCCAGATTGACGGTGAAATTTTCCTGCAGATAGAGCGGCATTTTCGGCGCCCGGCTGTTCAGCATCGGAATCAGCCGTGGCAACAGATACGGGGCAATGGTGTAGATCACCCCGAGACGCAGCGGTCCGAGCAAGGGATCCTGACCTTGCTCGGCGATCTCACGCAATCTGTGCGCTTCTTCCAGCACCCGCTCGGCCTGGCGAACGATCTGTTCGCCGATCGCTGTCAGCCGCACCTCCGCCGCCGAGCGCTCGAACAAAATCATCCGATAGCGTTTTTCGACCTTTTGCACCGCGACCGACAAGGTGGGCTGGCTGACATGGCATTTTTCGGCGGCACGACCGAAGTGCCGCTCATGAGCCAGGGTGACGATATAGCGTAGCTCGGTCAGTGTCATCGGCGGACCATGCTCAGAAAGTGATCACCTTGTCGACGCGCAACGTCAAGTCGGCCAGGTCGGCAAGCGTGGCGATCTCGACCCCGGCGATCAACGGCAAGGTAGCCAGTCCGCGGGCCAGTGCGCAAGTGCGGCACAAGCGGATTTGCGCGCCTTTCGCCAGCAGTTCATCGAGCATCGTCTGCAAACTGCCACGGCTGTCGGACGGAGTCTGGTCGGGCAAACCGACGGTCACCGCATCCGACATCATGAAAATCGCCAAATCGATCGTCTCGTCCTCGCGCGACATCAGCGCCGTCGCCAGACGTAGCGCGCTCAACATCCGTTCACTGCCGTAAGCCGGCGCGTGGACGATCATCAAAATCTTCATAAATTCTCCAAAAATGAAAGGCGATCAGCGACAAAGCAGCCAATTGGTGCGGATCGCGCTCTGCGGCGAGTCTGTTGATCCGTCTCGACAACCGGCGAGCACCGCGTCCGTGATCGACCGCGGGACAAGCGGCCTCACCGGGAAAAGAATCACCATCGGCTACCTGGCGAGTAGGAAACAGTTGGTGTTCCGCACCGCAGGTGCAACAATAGGTCCCATGATCATCGACTTCAAGGAATGTCTGTCAAATGCTAGTCAAATTCACCTCGAGCACCTCCGGTCAGATTCTGATGATGTCGCCGGTGGCACGTCAATTGCTGGAAATCGTCGGCAAGGCATGTTCCGCGCGAGGCGTGTTCACCACCGAACAACTGCCCGATGCCATCCGCCGATTACGACGCGCCGTCCAGGATCCACAACACCAATCCGCGCCGTCGGCCGATGCGACGGCCCCCTCAGCCGCGGCGGAAGATGCCGAAGAGACGCGGGTCGGACTGGGTCAACGCGCCTTTCCCCTGATTGAATTGTTCGAGCGGACACTGGCGGACGATGGATTCGTGATGTGGGAGGCGTCCGGCGATTTTTGAGGTAATGCCCGGAACGCTGGGTCGCCGTGCCCTGGTCATTTAGTTTGATGAGCAAGTTTTCGGTAGCCGCGGCGGGTAATCGGCGCAGCAGGGCCGGACCGGTGGCGGTTCGTGGGGTGATGGCCATCGCTATGCTGGCGATCGGCTGGTTATCAGCGGTGGTCGGCGGCGCGCGCGCCGCCGAAGTCGCCGTCGATGTCGGCCACGGACTTGTCGACCAAGGCGCGATCAGCGCACGGGGCAAAAGCGAGTACATTTTCAACGACCGATTGGCGCGCCGTCTCGCCGACGAATTGACCACCCGCGGTCTGCGGGTTCGCCCGATCAACTTCGATGGCCAAATCGACAGCCTGATCGCCCGGCCTCAACAAGCCGCCGGTGCCGATTTTTTCATTTCGATTCATCACGATTCGGTACAGCCGCATCTCTTGCGCGACTGGCAATGGCAAGGAGCGCCGCAGACCTACAGCGACGACCATGCTGGTTTCGCGCTGTTCGTTTCGCATCACAACCCCGATCTGCCGACCAGTCTGCGTTGCGCGTCGGCGATCGGCGCCCGCTTGCGCCATCTCGGCTTTGTGCCGGCCCGGCATCATGCCGACCCGTCAGCGGTCAAACCGCGGCAGCCGGCCGACGCTGACAACGCGGTCTACTACTACGACAACTTGGTGGTGTTGTATAAGACGACATTGCCAGCCGTGCTGTTCGAAGCCGGGGTGATCAAGAATCGCGATGAAGAACGGCTGCTCGACGATCCGGTTTACCAGGGACGGATGGCCGACGCCATCGCCACCGGGCTCGCCGCATGCCTGTTTGTCGGTTCCTGAAACGGTCGACGATTCCCTGTTTGCCGGGATCGGCCACATTGCGTGGCCCACGCGGTCGTCCGTTGTGGGCAGTGCGGCGTTATCCTCCTGCCAATACAAAACCATGAATTTCATTTCCTCGTTGCTCCCCGCCGCTCGTCTTTGGCGAATCGTCCTGGCGCTGACCCTGATCAGCGCCCTGGTTGCCGGATTCTCCTATTTCAAGGCTCCTCCATCGGCGCCGCTGGCGCCGCCGACCAAACCGGCGCTGACCGTCAGTCTGGTCAGCCCGCAAACACTCGATTGGCCGCAGATCCTGCCGGCCAGCGGTAGCGTTTTTGCTTGGCAGGAGGCGACGATCGGCGCGGAAATCAGCAACTACCGGCTGACCGAGGTGCTGGCCCAAGTCGGCGACCGGGTGAGAAAAGGACAGGTATTGGCGCGCATCGCCAGCGACACCGTCGCCAGCGAGCTCGGCGAAAGTCAAGCCGCGGTCGCCGAGCTGCAGGCGACGGCCACCGAGGCGAAAAACAACGCCGCTCGCGCCCGCCAATTGCGCGCGCAGGGATTTTATAGCCCGCAACTCGACGCCCAATATCAGACCGCCGCACAGACCGCCGTGGCGCGGCTAGCGGCGGCGCGGGCCCGGCTGCAGGCCGCCGAGTTGCGAATGCGCAAAACCGTGATCTTTGCTCCCGACGACGGGGTAATTTCGGCGCGCGCCGCTACCGTTGGCTCATTGACTCAGCCGGGTCAGGAACTGTTCCGGCTGATCCGCGGCGGACGCCTCGAATGGCGCGCCGAGGTTCCTTCCGCCGATTTGGCCCGTTTGCGACCGGAGGTGCCGGCCACCCTGACCACGCCGACCGGCGAACGCGTGTCCGGCCGTATCCGTGCCGTTTCACCCAGCGTGGACCCACAGACCCGCAACGGGCTGGTGTACGTCGACCTGCCGGCGAGCGAGGTGGTGCGCGCCGGCATGTTCGCCCGCGGCGAGTTCGAACTGGCCCGCCGGCCGGCGCTGACCGTGCCGCAAAACGCCGTCGTCCTGCGTGACGGATTTGCCTATGTTTTTCGTCTGGAAGGCGGCGACCGCGTCGCCCAGACCAAGGTAGAACTCGGTCGACGCCTGGCCGAGCGCGTGGAGATCGTTGGCGGTCTGCCGCCGCAGACGCGGCTGGTCGACAGCGGTGCTGGTTTCCTGGCCGACGGTGACGTGGTCAAGGTCGTCACGGATGGCGCGCAGCGATGATCAATGTTTCCGCCTGGTCGATTCGCAATCCGACGCCGGCCATTCTGCTGTTCATCGTCCTGACGCTGTTCGGGGTGATCGCCTTCCGGGCGATGAAGATCCAGCAGTTCATGGACGTCGAATTGCCGACGGTCGCCGTCACCGCCGTGCTCCCCGGTGCCGCGCCGGCGCAGATGGAAACCGAAGTGGCGCGCAAGATCGAAAATTCGGTGGCCACCTTGCAGGGCATCAAGCATATTTACAGCAAGGTGCAGGACGGCACGGCGGTGGTGACCGTCGAGTTCCGCCTCGAAAAACCGGTTCAGGAAGCGGTCGATGACGTTCGTGACGCCGTGGCGCGCATCCGCTCAGATCTGCCCGGCGACCTCAAGGACCCAACGATCACCCGTATCACCCTTTCCGGAGCGCCGATCCTGACCTACACCGTCGCCTCCAGCCGGCTGGACGACGAAGCGCTGAGCTGGTTCGTGGATAATACGGTCAGCAAGTCGATTCTCGGTGTGCGCGGTGTCGGCGCGGTGGCGCGGGTCGGCGGGGTCAGCCGCGAAGTGCACGTCGAAATCGATCCGGCGCGACTGCTGGCACTCAACGCCACGGCGGCCGACATTTCACGGCAGCTTCGCCAGGTCCAGCAGGAAGCCTCCGGCGGCCGCGCCGACATCGGCGGACTGGAACAATCCGTGCGCACCATCGCCACGGTGCGCTCCGCCGCCGAGCTGGCGGCGATGGATCTGGTGCTGGCGGATGGCCGGCGGATACGCCTCGATCAGTTGGCGACGGTCAGCGATAGCGTCGCCGAACAGCGCTCGGCGGCGCTGCTCGACGGCCGGCCGGTGGTCGGCTTCGAAATCACCCGCAGCCGTGGCGCCGGCGAAGTCGAGGTTGCCAAGCAAGTGCGCGCCAGGCTCGAAAAACTGCGGCTCGAAAATCCGCACATCACTTTCACCGAAGCGTTCAACTTCGTCGATCCGGTGGCGGAAAATTTTCATGGCTCGATGTCGCTATTGATCGAAGGCGCGATCCTGGCGGTGATCGTCGTCTGGCTGTTCCTGCGCGACTGGCGGGCAACCCTGGTTTCGGCAACCGCCCTGCCCCTGTCGATCGTTCCAGCGTTCGTGGTGATGCACCTGATGGGTTTCACGCTCAACGTCGTCACCCTGCTGTCGATGTCGTTGGTCGTCGGTATCTTGGTCGACGACGCGATCGTCGAAATCGAAAACATCATCCGCCACCTGGCGATGGGTAAAACGCCCTTTCAGGCCGCGCTCGAAGCGGCCGACGAAATCGGCCTGGCGGTGATCGCCACCACCTTCACTTTGATCGCCGTATTTCTGCCAACCGCGTTCATGAGCGGCGTCGCCGGCAAGTTCTTCGTCCAGTTCGGGTGGACCGCGGCAATCGCGGTGTTCTTTTCACTGGTCGTCGCCCGCCTGCTGACGCCGATGATGGCCGCCTATCTGCTCAAACCGCCGACCGGCGAACGGGGCGAACCGCGTTGGCTGGCGATCTACCTCGGCGTGGTGAAGCGATGTCTGACCCATCGACGGCTGACATTGCTGGCCGCCTTGGTTTTTTCAGTTCTTTCCCTGGCACTGGTCCCGTTGCTCGACAAGGGCTTCCTGCCGCCTGACGACATTTCGCAAACGCAGGTCTACCTGGCGCTGGCTCCGGGCAGCACTTTTCGCGACACCTACCTCGCCGCCGAAAAAGCGCGACTGATCGTCCAGCGTCATCCGCAGGTGAAAATGGTCTATACCGCCATCGGTGGCGGCGCCGCCGGCAGCGATCCATTCGCTGCGCCCGGCGCCGCCGAAAGCCGCAAGGCGACACTGACCCTGACCCTGACGCCACGCGACGAACGGCGGGGGATCAGCAAACCACAGATCGAACGGCAATTGCGCCAGGCGCTGACCGAGTTGCCGGGAGTGCAGTTCAAGGTCGGCCTCGGCGGCTCTGGAGAAAAATATCTCCTGGTGCTGGCCAGCGAGAACGGCGAATTGCTCGCCGCGCACGCTCGCCAAGTCGAGCGCGAACTGCGTGGTCTGCCCGGCATCGGCGCGGTCACCTCGACGGCGAGCCTGGTGCGTCCGGAGTTGATCGTTCATCCGGATTTTGCGCGGATGGCCGATCTGGGCGTAACCTCGGCGGCGATCGCCGACACCTTACGCATCGCCACCGCCGGCGACTACGATCAAGGTCTGGCCAAACTCAATCTCGCGCAGCGGCAACTCCCGATCGTCGTCAGCCTGCCCCCCGCCGCCCGGCAGGATCTGGCGCTACTCGGCCGGATGACGGTGCCGGGCAAGCACGGCCCGGTGATGATCGCCAACGTCGCCACGCTGTCCATTGCCGGCGGACCGGCGGAAATCGACCGTTACGACCGACTACGCAACATCAATTTCGAAATCGAACTCAACCAGCAACCGCTAGGCGAAATCGAGCAATTGGCGCTCGAACTGCCGAGCCTGAAAAACCTGCCGCCCGGGGTGTTACAGACGACCATCGGCGACGCCGAGGCCATGGGCGAACTGTTCGAGAGCTTCGCGTTGGCGATGGTCACCGGCGTGTTGTGCATCTACGTGGTGCTGGTCCTGTTGTTCAAGGATTTCGTGCAGCCGCTGACCATCCTCGCCGCGCTGGTCCTGTCGATCCCGGGGGCTTTCCTGGCACTGTTCGTCACCCGGCTGGCGCTGTCGATGCCGTCGATGATCGGCCTGATCATGTTGATGGGCATTGCCACCAAAAACTCGATCCTGCTGGTCGATTACGTCCTACTGGCGCGTCGTGAACATGGCCTGGACCGCTGGTCGGCGCTGCTCGACGCCTGTCGCAAACGTGCCCGGCCGATCATCATGACCACCGTCGCCATGGGCGCCGGCATGCTGCCGATCGCGCTCGGGATCGGTACCGACCCGAGTTTTCGCGCACCGATGGCCATTGTCGTCATCGGCGGACTGATCAGCTCGACCTTCCTCAGTCTGCTGGTCATCCCAGTGGTATTTACCTATGTCGATGACATGATCGTCTGGCTGGGCGATAAGGCCGGCCGGATCGACGGTGCCGCCTTGACCAAGCACTGAGTCGTTGAGGTCGCCACGTATGGTTCAGGCCATACGCTTGAAACCCGTGACAGATTGCGCTCGCCACCTCAGCCGCGCCTATCCGACTTGCCCGCAAGGTGGCCAGGCGCGGTCCATTGACCACGGTTTTCCTTGTTGGCGCGTCAGCCACTCCATACACTACGGCATCCTTTCTCGACTCCACGTTTGCGGTGAAGCACCATGTTGCCATTTCCTGTTCCGCTGATTTCGAAATTTCCCTCAATCGGCACGACCATCTTCACGGTGATGTCCAAACTTGCCGCCGATTGCGAGGCCATCAATCTCTCGCAAGGCTTTCCCGACTTCCAGGCTGAAGCGGAGTTGTTTGAAGCCACCGCGCGGGCGATGCGCGAGGGACATAATCAGTACCCGCCGATGGCCGGGGTCGTTGAATTGCGTCGAGCGATCGCCGCCAAGGTGATGGCGCTTTATGGCCAGCCTTATGACCTGGACCATGAAATCACCGTCACCGCCGGCGCCACCCAGGCCATTTTTACCGCCATCGCGGCGCTGGTGCGTCACGGTGACGAAGTGATCGTTTTCGAACCGGTTTACGACAGCTATGTGCCCGCGATCGAGGCTGTTGGCGGCAAGGCGGTCTATGCGCGGCTGGTCTTTCCCGACTACCGGCCCGATTGGCGAGCGGTACGGTCTCTGCTCGGTCCGCGCACCCGGATGATCATCATCAATTCACCACACAATCCAAGCGGCGCCTTGCTCACCGCCGACGATTTGGCGACGCTGGCCGAGCTGATCCGCGGGACGGACGTGGTGGTGCTGTCCGATGAGGTTTACGAGCACATCGTCTTTGACGGAGCGGCTCACCAGAGTGTCGCCAGTCACCCTGAACTGGCGGCGCGCAGCCTGGTTGTCTCGTCTTTCGGCAAAACCTATCACATCACCGGTTGGAAGGTGGGCTACGTCCTCGCCGCGGCCGATTTGATGGCCGAATTCCGCAAGGTCCATCAGTTCAACGTGTTCACCGTCAATACGCCGTGCCAGTTGGGCCTCGCCGCCTACATGCGCGACGCCGGGCGATATCTTGGCCTGGCGAGATTCTACGAAGATAAGCGTGCTTTTTTTGCCGAACAACTGCGCGGCTCACGTTTCGAACTGCTCCCCTGTCGAGGAACTTATTTTCAACTGGCGCGTTATGATGCGATTGCCGACTTGCCGGACAAGGAGTTCGCCTGCTGGCTGACCCGTGAAGCCGGAGTGGCGGCGATCCCGGTATCGGCCTTTTATGCCGACAGCCATGATGATCGGGTCATCCGTTTCTGTTTCGCCAAGCGCGAGGCCACGTTGGCGGCTGCCGGAGAAAGGCTGCGCGCCTTGTGATGGTTACGCACTTGATTGAAATTGTTCGTATAATTCGTGCCGGTCTTGGGAGGCGTCAACAAATTTATTAAACTTAATTAATTCATAGGAGTTGCCATGAGTATGATGCAGGAATTCAAAGAGTTTGCCATGAAAGGCAATGTGATGGATCTCGCCGTCGGCGTGATCATCGGCGGCGCTTTTGGCAAGATCGTCGATTCGGTGGTCGCCGATCTGATCATGCCGTTCATCGCCTGGGTCATGGGCGGCAAGCTGGATTTTTCAGGAATGTTTCTGGTCCTCGGGACGGTCCCCGAAGGAACGGTCCGGACGCTGGATGCGCTCAAGAAAGCGCAGGTACCGGTTTTTGCCTACGGTAATTTCATCACCATTCTGGTCAACTTCCTCATTCTTGCCTTCATCATTTTCATGATGGTCAAACAGATCAATCGACTAAAAAAGGCCGAACCGGCGCCGGAGCCCGAAGTGGTCGTCGATCCAGAGGAAATCGTGCTTTTGCGCCAGATACGCGACAGCCTGCGCAAATAGGCTTCCCCGCATTTCCGGCTACCGCGAAAATGAAACGCCCCGTACGGGGCGTTTCTATTTGCTCTGCGTCTTGCCGGTATCGCCGGCAACGACAATCGTCAATTGCTCGGGATCAATGTATTTTCGAAACACGTCGTTTATCTGCGCGGGCGTCGCGGCCAGCATCCGGGCTTCGAAATCTTTCGAGAATCGCCAGTCGCGCTCCTGGTCGAGCAGCGAAAGCCAGCGCACGGTCAGCGCGGCGTCTTGTGAACGCGCCAGGGTGCGGGTTTCGACGATCCCCTTTTTTGCTTCGGTGATTTCGCGTTCGGTGAACCCGTCGCGGCGCGCGCGCTGCAATTCATCAACAAAAGCCTGTTCGGCGCGAGCGATGTTCTGCGGCGCGGCCATGATTTCCACGCTCCAGCTCGACAGATATTGCCGCGCTCCCATGCTCAGGGACGACCCGGCGCTGTAAGAAAGACCGTCCTTCTGGCGCAATCGGTCGATCAGTCGATTGGACAGGCCGCCGTAGCCGCCAAATAGATTGTTGGCGACGTAAAGTGCGGCAGCGTCGGGGTCGTCGTCGCGCAGTCGAAAATCCAGACGCGCGCGCAGATAAGCGTTTTCTTTTTCCGGAGTGTCGATGACGATTCTTCGCGGTACAACAGGACGGAATTCGCGGTCTAGCCGTTGATACGGCGCCGGAGAGGCGTAATCCGCAAACAACCGGCCGAGTTCCTTTTCGATGGCCGCTGAATCGAAATCGCCGACGAGAGCCATTTCGCCACGCGCCGTGCCGATCAGCTCACGATGATAGCGAGCCAGGTCGTCAACGGTGACCTCGCGTAATTGCTCGATACGCTTGCTCAAAGGAAAGTGATGCCGCGGGTCGCCAGCCGGATAGGTATTGAAATGGGTCAATAAAGCGTCGCCTGACAAGGCTTCGGGGTTGTCGAGTTGCGCTTGCAGTCCGGTGATCTGCTCGCGCTTGAGTTCGGCAAATTCCTCGGGCGGGAAACTGACATCTCGCCAGAGATGGGCAACCAGGCGCAAGGCATCCGGCAACTTCTCACGGGTGGTCTCGAAGTGCAGCAGATGACCGCGCATCTTCAATTGTGTCATTTCGTCGGCGATTTGCTGTCGAGTGAATCGCGAGGTTCCTCGACCCAACATGGCTTGCGTCAGGACGCCAACCAGATCGCGATTTCTTAGCGAGTTTTCATCACCCCAACGAAAGGAAAAGGCGATTTGCACCGTTTGACCGCGGTTTTTTTTCGGCAGCATTGCCAGCTTCAGGTCGCCGACCTGTCGACGCAGCGACCGCTGATCGATATTGTCGTACGAGGGATCGAATGTTTCGCCGACATCGCCGTTCGTCTGTGGCTGATAGCCGGCGAGCAACTGTGCAGCGCTCGGCGCGTTGGAGATCTCGGCGCGTTGCGGAGCGTCGTCGGGAATGAAGGTCCCCAGCACCCGGTTGTCACGCACGAAGTATTTGCTGGCGGCAACATCTACCTTGCCCGGCGTGAGTTGGTCGAGTTGATCACGGCCGTAGAAGAAAAGACGCCAATCACCCAAAGCGATGAATTCGGAGAGCATCACCGCGAAAGTTTCCGGGTCGGCCAGCGCGCGCTCGTAGGCGGTCCTCGCTTGTTGGATGGTACGTTGCAGCTCGTCCTGGCGGGCCTTTTCCCTGGTAAAACCACTCTCGATCGCCTCGATCATCCGCTCGCGAACTAATTCGACCGATTGTCCCTTGGGCACCACGGCACCAAAAACGACGAATCCCGGCTCACGGGTCTCCATGGTGTATGAAAAGACCTGCGCAGCAAGTCCAGTGGACACCAATTGTCGATAAAGACGACCATTCGGCGTGTTGCCGAGAATTTCGCTGGCCATGCCTATGGCGTCAGAGTCGGTGTGCAGGGTCGATGGCGTCCGATATGCCAAGGTGACCAGTTGAACCTCGCCTTTGCGACGGACGACGAAGTGTCGCTCCCCGTCGGCGGTTGGTTCCACCGTCCAGTGCTCGGCGAGCGTCCGTGCCGGTTTCGGCAGACGGCCCAGCGTGTCGGCCACCCAGCGAATCGCCTGCTGTTCGTCGAATTTACCGGCGAGAGTCAAGACGGCATTGTCCGGCTGGTAATACTTGCGATAAAAAGCCTGCAAATTCTCGATTCTGACGTTTTCGATGTCGCTGCGCGCGCCAATGGTGTTGTTGCCGTAGTTGTGCCAATCGAAAAGCAGTGACTGCATGCGCTTGAGCATCACGCTGGTCGGGTCGTTCTCGCCCATTTCAAATTCGTTGCGGACCACGGACATTTCTGTTTCCAGGTCCTTGCGGGCGATATGCGAGTTGACCATCGCGTCGGCGACCCAGGCCAACGCCCAGCGGATATTGTCGTTGCTGGCCGGAAAAGTCAGGTAGTAGTTGGTCCGGTCGAGCCATGTGCTGCCGTTGATGTCAAAGCCGCGCACCTTGAACTCCCGGGTCGGATCGGGAAAATTTTTCGACCCCTTGAAAATCAAATGTTCCAGGAGGTGTGCCATGCCGCTTTCGCCATAATTTTCGTGGCGCGAGCCCACCAGATAGGTGATGTTGACGGTAGCGGTGGGTTTGGACGAGTCGGCGAAGAGAATGAAATGGAGACCGTTCGCCAAACTATATTCGGTGATTCCTTCGACCGTTGCCCGTTTTACGACCCCGGCCGGCAACGAGAATTTGGACGCCTTGACAGGGGATCCATCCGCCGCCAGACCGGCCGGGGGCAGAAAGGTCAGCAGCAACGACGAGAGAAGGTTCGCAGCCATAGTCATCCACTGGTTCATTGTCAAACCACTCCACGGGACCGGCGCACCGGTCGAGAGGGGCATCCACACCGGCTACAGATTGCATTTTATATCGAGACCATAAGAAACGGCCCGCTCAGAGGGAGAGACTGAGCGGGCCGGGTAAAACATCACTGCCGCTAGAGGGGAGGGGGAGGGGTGAGCAGCAGCGACAACTGCAGTATAGGACATTCTGCGAAATATTTTCTGTTGCTGGCGTGTTTCCGTTATGTAACCGGATGTGATGAGCCGGAAATTCCGTACGGACGATTTCAGCAACGCAGACGGCCATACAGCCGGGAAAACTCGCGCAGGCGATCGGCATGGCCACTGTCAACTTGCGACCAGTCGAAGCGCCATTCCCAGGAGCCCGCCGACAGCCCGGGCTGGTTCATGCGGTGACTGGAATCCAGGCCAAGCACGTCTTGTAGCGGGATGACGCACCATGCCGCAACCGAAGCGTAAGCCGCGCGAATCAGCGGCCAAGGCATGTCGGCGCGTCCTTTTTTGCCGATTCCCAGGTAACCGGCGATATGCGCTTGCTGATGCGCCGCCAGCGTCTGCCACCAGCCACTAGTCGTGTCGTTGTCGTGCGTGCCGGTATAAACCACCGTATTGGCTTCGTAGTTGTGTGGCAGATATGGATTACCGGCATCGCCGTCGAAAGCGAACTGAAGGATGCGCATGCCGGGCAAGCCGACGTTTTCGCGCAAGGCATTGACTTCCGGGGTGATGATCCCGAGATCCTCGGCGATGACCCGCAGCTTGCCTTGAGCGTCGCCCAAGGCATGGCCCATGGCGTCGAAAACCGCTTTGCCCGGACCCGGTTGCCACTTTCCGTCAATGGCGGTTGCCGCGCTGGCGGGAATTTCCCAGAACGCTTCGAAGCCCCGGAAATGATCGATGCGCACGATATCGCACATACTCATCGTCTGACGCATCCGATCGACCCACCACCGATAGCCGGTCGCGGCATGCGCCGACCAGCGATACAGGGGGTTGCCCCAGCGCTGTCCGGTGACACTGAAATAATCTGGCGGGACGCCGGCGACCGTGTTCTGCTGCCCGTCTTTATCGAGATCGAAGAGCTCGGGATGAGACCAGACATCCGCACTATGCCCGGCGACGAAAATCGGCAAATCGCCGACAATCTCGATCTGACGCGCGTTGGCGTAGGCTTTGACCGCCTGCCATTGCCGGTGGAAGCACCATTGCGCGAATTTCCAGAAAGCAATTTCCTCCGCATGCTGTTGTGAGGCTTGTCGCAGCCCGTTGGCCAGTCGCCTGGCCAACGGGGCCGGCCAGTCTTGCCAGAGTTTGCCTTCCCCGGCGAATTTGGCATCAAGCGCCATGAACAAGGCATAGTCGTCAAGCCAGGCGCCGTTGCGGACACAAAAAGCGGCATACGCCTCGTGCAAGGGGTTGCTGGCCTTGCCGGCGAAAAAGCGCTTGGCGGCAAGGCGCAGGAGAGGATCCTTGAAACAGCGCACGGCACCATAATCGACCCGCCTGATCGGAAAAGCTGGCACCTGCGCCAGTTCGGCGTCGGACAGAAGACCGGCTTGGCGCAATTGCAGCAAATCGATCAGCAATTCGTTACCGGCAAAAGCCGACGGACTGACATAAGGTGAGTTACCCGGCCCCACACCACACAGAGGCAGCACCTGCCACAGCGTCTGCCCAGCCACCACCAGCCAGTCAACGAAGTGGAAAGCCGACTCGCCGAGATCGCCGCAACCGTGCGGGCCAGGCAATGAGGTAGGATGAAGCAGGACACCGCTTCGACGGGTGAGAGGAGAAGATGACATGAATTCGCGGGTCGAATGAGGAGGGTTGATCATTAAGGGAAGCCAAGCGGGAGGTCCTGGCGGAAACCAGGCGCACCCAGGCTTACTGGTTGGCAAAGACCGGGTTCAGATGATCAGTCAACGTCAAAGAGCGACCATCGGCACGCGAATCCGCAAACCCGACGTCCCTCCGACATTGCTCGATTATTCTGCGGCCGATCATACGGGCAAGGCGTTTAATGCGCAACGATTGCCGACGATCCGGGAGACAGGAAACCTCCAGCGTAGTTCGCTCACGCATTTACCGCAGGTCATAAGAAGAACTACGCCAGTTCGATGGCCGGCGCGAGCGCGTTTGTTCTCGTCACGACGATCGGATTCGTCATCCCTGTCGTCCTTCCGCGGACGGTTGGCGTTTTGCCTGCGTGAGTACTACGCGGTTGGCTGGGAGTTTCGAGACAACAATTAATGCTGTAGAATTTTGCCTTTTTCCTGCGCGGGAATGGGTCGTCAGCCGTACCTTCGATGATCGTCACCGACCGCTCCGCCATTTGATTATTTGTCAAAAAATGTTAAACAAACAGCGAGTTGACGGCGACCGGCCATAAACCGCCCCGACTTCCGCGCTACCTTCGCAGATCGCTTTATCAACCACCAGGTGCCTGCGGGGAATTTTTTTAGCCGGGATGGTCTTTCCGACCACGCCCGGTTTCAGCCACCTTCAAGCCTGAGCACAAGGATTGTTATGGAAACGAATGCCGCCAACCCCGACACTGACGCCCCAGTCGTCAATCCTCTCGAGCGCCGTCTGGATCTGTCGGTGGCAATCGCCGATCTCGACAAGGACGTCGATCAGCGCCTGAAGCGACTGGGCAAGAATGCAAAAATGCCCGGTTTCCGCCCTGGCAAGGTGCCAGCGCATCTGATCCGTCAGCAATATGGTCACGATGCCCACAGCGAGGCACTGAATGACCTTCTGGGACGACAGTTCAGCGAAGCGGTCAGCGAACAGAAGCTGCGTGTCGCCGGTAACCCTCGCATAGAAGCAAAGACCGGTAACGAGACGCACGCCGAGTTTACCGCCGTCTTCGAGGTTTTTCCCGAAATCGAACTTGCCGACTTGTCCGATGTCACCATCGAGCGTCCGACGCTGTCCGTCGGTGCCGCCGAGATTGATGGCACCATCGACATTCTCCGCAAACAG
>JAEUOJ010000179.1 GCA_016789495.1 Accumulibacter sp.
GTGCATATCGATGATTGGGCCGTGCTCGGCGGCTATACCGGTGTACACCAGTTTTGTCGGATCGGTGCGCATACGATGACCGCCGTCGGTACCGTCGTTCTGCAAGACATTCCACCGTTTGTGATGGCGGCCGGCAATACCGCCACGCCTTTCGGCATCAACGCTGAAGGTTTGAAGCGGCGCGGGTTTTCTCCAGAGGCGCTACAGGCTCTTAAGCGCGCTTACCGGACGGTCTACAAATCCGGACTGATGCTTGACGAAGCGCGCAGCAAGCTGCAGGAACAAGTCGAAGCTCACCCGGAAATCCAACCGCTGCTCGATTTTCTAGCGGTTTCGAAGCGCGGCATCATTCGATGACCGCCCGCACGGTCAGGATCGCCATGGTTGCCGGCGAGGCATCCGGCGATCTGCTGGCCAGCCAGTTGCTGGCCGCACTGCGCGTTCGCCTGCCGAATGCCGTGTGTTACGGCATCGGTGGCCCGCAGATGAGCGGTCAGGGTTTCGACGCTTGGTATCCCCTCGAAAAGTTGGCCGTTCGCGGTTACATCGAAGTCCTCCGGCATTACCGCGAGATTGCCGGTATCCGCCGGGAGCTGAAGCGCCGACTGTTGGCCGAACCGCCGGATGCCTTCATTGGCGTAGACGCGCCCGATTTCAATCTGGCACTGGAAAAAGCCCTCAAGCGACGCGGCATACCGACTATCCACTACGTCAGTCCGTCGATCTGGGCCTGGCGCGGTGGGCGAATCAACAATATTGGCGAATCGGTCTCGCGCATGCTGGCGCTTTTTCCCTTCGAAGCACCGCTTTACCAGCAACGCGGGATTCCGGTGACTTATGTCGGTCATCCGCTGGCGGACATGTTGCCACTCGAAGATGGACGCCAAGAGGCCCGCAATCTGCTCGGCCTCGCGGCGCAGCACCCGGTTTTTGCCTTGCTGCCTGGCAGTCGGCAGTCAGAGCTACATTATATGGCTGACACTTACCTCGACACCGCCCGACGCATCCATCAGCAGTTGCCCGACGCACAGTTTCTGGTGCCGCTGGTCACGCGTGAAACGCGCAACCTGTTCGAGCAGGCGATGCAACGCCAACAGACGAACGAACTGCCCATTCGTCTGATGTTTGGCCATGCTCATCAGGCGATGATGGCCGCCGACGTAGTGCTGGTCGCCAGCGGTACGGCAACTCTCGAAGCCGCATTACTTAAACGGCCGATGGCCATCGTCTATAAACTGTCACCAACGACCTATCGACTGATGCGACGGATGGCGTATCTGCCTTACATTGGTTTGCCGAACGTCCTGGCAGGTAAATTCGTCGTTCCCGAGTTTATTCAGGATGACGCAACACCGGAAAATCTGGCGCAAGCGTTGCTCAACCTCTACGCTGACAAGCCGGTCTGCGCTCAGATCCGCGCTTTGTTCGACACCCTGCATCGCCAATTGCGGCGCAATGCGGCCGAGCAGGCCGCCGACGCCGTCGTTGACAGCCTATCGGCAAGCCTGCTCGATGTGGCAGTCCACTAAGGAGAGGATTTGCGGCGTCGATGAAGCCGGACGCGGACCGCTCGCCGGGCCGGTGGTTGCGGCGGCGGTGATTCTCGATCCGGATAGGCCGATCGTCGGACTCGATGACTCCAAAAAACTTTCTCGCCGGCGCCGCGCTGTGTTGACCGACGAAATTCGTGCTCAGGCCTTGGCGTGGGCGATCGCCGAGGCCAGCGTCGAGGAAATCGACCGGCTGAATATCCTGGGCGCCAGCTTGCTGGCGATGCAGCGTGCTGTGGCCAAACTGGTCGCTCCAGGATTTTCTCCACCGGAGAGAGTGCTGGTCGATGGCAATCGATGTCCCAAATTGCCCTATCCGGTCGAAGCGATCGTCGGTGGCGACGGCAAAGTGGCAGCGATCGCCGCCGCGTCGATTCTGGCCAAAACCGCTCGCGACGCCGAAATGCAGATATTGCACGCCAAGTACCCGCAATATGGTTTCGACCGCCATATGGGCTACCCGACCGCCTGGCATCGACAGATGTTGCTCGAACACGGCGCCTGTCCTGAACATCGACGCAGTTTCGCGCCAGTGGCCGCCCTGTGCAGACCCTAAAGCCATGAAGAGCCTCACTTCGCGTGATAATGCCCATTTCAAGGCGCTGCGCAGGCTCGTTCATCACGGGCGACAACGACGGCAGAGCGGGCTCGCCGTGCTCGACGGGCTGCACCTGCTTGAAAGCTACCGCCAGCATTTTTCGTTGCCAAACGAGGTGATCGTCAGCGAATCCGGTAGCCGCCGACCGGAAATCGCCGCCTGGCTGGCTACCGTCGACAACGGCCTGCGCATCACTTCACTCAGCGATGGGCTGTTCAACGAACTGGCGGTAGTGGACACGCCGAGCGGCATCATGGCCGTGATTCCGCAACTGTCGCCGCCGCCACTGGACCGTGTCGCTGATAGTCTTCTGCTTGACGGCGTCCAGGATCCGGGCAATCTCGGTTCGATGCTGCGCAGCGCCGCTGCCGCCGGCTTCCGCCAGGTGCTGCTGTCGGGAGATTGCGCGCAGCTCTGGTCGCCGAAAACCTTGCGTGCGGCGATGGGCGCCCATTTCGTGTTGGCGATCCATGAAAATATCGATCTGCCGGCATTCATGGCCGGTTATCGTGGACAATTGCTGGCGACCACCAGCACGGCGACCCAGAACCTGTACACCGCTGATCTTGGTGGACCGCTGGCGTGGATCTTCGGCAGCGAAGGGCAGGGTATCCGTCCCCCGGTGTTGGCGGCGAGTACTCGGCAGATCCACATTCCAATGCCCGGGGCGATGGAATCGTTAAACGTCGCCGCGGCGGCGGCGATCTGCTTGTTCGAAACCTACCGTCAACGCCAGGTGACCGGATGAGTGCCGCTCACGATGAGCGTAGGCGATCAGCTTGCGATTCACTGGCTAGCCGTCTTGCCATCCTCACTTTGCTCAATCTTGCTGATCCAGGAGATCGACGATGCTCAAATTAATCGCCATTATCGCCACGCTACTGATGTTGAGCGGTACGGTGTCCGCGCTTGAAACCGACCCTCATGCCGCCGACCGCCAGTCCTTGCTGCGTGTCTTCAGGGAAATCGAAGCCGGGATCAACGACCAGGACATCGAACGGATGGTCGCGCAGATGGATCGGCGAGCGACGGTCACCTGGCTCAACGGCGAAGTGTCGCGCGGTCACGATGAAATAAAGGCCTATTATCAGCGGATGGTCAAAGGCGAGCAACGGATCCTGAATCGCTATCAAACGAACGCCAAAGTCGCCGCGAGCGCACGCTTTTTCGCTGACGGTCAACTGGCGGTGGCCGATGGCACCATGGAGGATGAATTTTTCCCGGTGTCTCGCGGACCCTTCCGCCTCAGCTCGAATTGGTCATCGACCTCGGCGAAGATTGACGGTCAATGGAAGGTGGTTTCGCTCCACCTCTCGTCGAACGTGTTCACCAATTCACTGCTTGCGGAAGCCAAGAATGCGTTATGGATTGCCGGTGGCGGCGGCGCTGTAGCGGGTTTGCTGCTTGGGGTTTTGGCTGGTCGAATCTGGCGACGGCGCCAAAGATAGGGAGGTCGATCACACCGTCGAGGTTTTATTGCCGGGGCCTTCAGGCTCTGGCAGCGCTCGATCTGCCGATTCAGAGGGTTGACCTTGCAAGCTGATGGCATCCGAGTGTTGCCGCAACCAGTTGGCAAACGCTTCTGGCGACAATGGCCGGGCGTAGAGAAATCCCTGGCCGTTGTGACATCCAGAGGTATTCAATTCGCTGGCTTGCGCCAGTAATTCGACCCCTTCAGCGACGACGCTCATGCCGAGATGCCGGGCGAGAGCGATGATCGCCGAGCCGATGGCTCGATCGTCGGCATCGATCGATACGCCATCGACGAAACTGCGGGCGATTTTCAGCTCGTGGATCGGAAAGCGTTTGAGGTAGGACAGCGACGAGAATCCGGTGCCGAAATCGTCGATGCTGATCGTCAATCCGAAGGCTACCAATTCGGCGAGCATTTTCTGGGCATGCTCGATGTCCATCAGCACCCCTTCGGTGATTTCGAGGCAGATGCGTTCCGGGTTGACGCGGTGTTCATTGATGATCCGGATCAAATCGCCAGCCATCCCTTCCTTGCGGAAATGGCGCGCCGAAATGTTGACGCTCATCCGGATCGGCGGCAAGCCGGCATGATCCCATTCGTCCATTTGTCGACAGGCTTCGCCAAGCACCCATTCATCGATGCCGAAAATCATCTGGCTTTGCTCGGCGATCGGGATAAAAACCGTCGGTTCAATGATTTCGCCATTGCAACACCAGCGGACCAGCGCTTCGGCACCGATCACGGCGCGCGTTTCCAGATTAACCTGCGGCTGATAATTGAGGAACAGTTCCCGATTGGCAAGCGCTCTTCGCAAACCCATTTCAAGGGTCAATCGTCGGGTCGCCTGCGCGTTGAAATCGGCGGTGAAGAAGTGGAAGGTGTTTTTACCGTGATCTTTCGCCTGATACATGGCCGAATCGGCGTTTCGCATCAGTGCGCTGGCATCTTCGGCGTCGTCCGGGAAAATGCTGACACCGATGCTGCCGCTGATGAAGCATTCGTGATCATCGAACTGGTAGCTACCGCTCAAAGTTTTCAAGAGCCTTTCTGCGGTTTGCGAGGCGTGTTGTCGATCGGTGTTTTCGAGCAGGACGACAAATTCGTCGCCGCCAAGACGAGCGACGGTGTCTTCTCCACGCACGCAGGCCAGCAGTCGCTTCGCCGCCTGGCAGAGCAACTGGTCGCCGGTGTCATGACCGAGGGTGTCGTTGACCACCTTGAAGTTGTCGAGGTCGATGAATACCACGCCGATGCTTTCTTGCGAGCGTTGCGCGCGGGCCAAAGCCAGTTGCAGGCGATCGTTGAACAAGGTGCGGTTTGGCAGACCCGTCAGTTCGTCATGGGTGGCCAGATATTCGATACGCTGTTGAGACGCCCGTGCGGCGGTGATATCGCTGAACATTCCGACGTAGTTGACCACCTTGCCGTGGTCATCCTTCACCGCGTTGATGGTCAGCCATTCAAGATAGATCTCACCATTTTTGCGGCGATTCCAGATTTGTCCGCTCCATATCCCGCGGGTATGCACTTTTTCCCACATTTCTCCGTACAGATCGGAGGAGGTTTTTTCCGAACGAAGGATGCTCGGCTTCTTGCCGATGACTTCTTCGCGCAAGTAACCGGTCAGGGTGGAGAATGCGTCGTTCACTGTCAGGATGGTCTCATCGGCGTCGGTGACCACCACCCCTTCGGAGGCGCGCTCGAAAACCATCGCCGCGAGTCGTAGACGATCCTCGGCATCTTGACGCGCAGTGATGTCGATTGCCTGGAAACAAAGGCCGGTAATTGCTCCGTCGTCGTCGAACAGAGGAAATCGGATGGCCAGAAAATGGCGCCTGCCTTTCTTCAGCGGTAAGGTTTCCTCGCGCTCGATTGCTTTCCGTAGGCGGATCGCTTCCAGTTCGCCTTCGCGGCAGATGTTGGCCACCGCCTCCGGGAAAATTTGCAGATCGGTTTTGCCGATCGCCTGTCCGGGCTCGAAACCGAAAGTCTGTTCGAAGCGAGGATTGGCGAACTGGTAGCGACCGGTAGCGTCCTTGACCGCCATCAGCGACACCGAGTTGTTCATCACCGCCAGCAGCCGCACTTGCATGTCGCGCGCTGAACGCTCGATCTCATAGTAATTGGTGTTGTCGGCGAACAGCAGGATTACCCCGGCCGTCTTCTTCGTGTCGTGCAGCAAGGGGGCAAGATGCAAGGCGTAGTGCCGGTGATGCGCGTTGACGATCTGACGGTCGATGGCGTTCTGCGTCTGAATCACCTGCTGACTGTCGGCGATCAGATCGGGCATACCCGCCGGCAGGGTCAGATCGCGCAGATGGCGGCCGATCTGCGAGTTGGAGAGCTTAAACAGACGCGCCGCGGCACTGTTGAAGCGTTGCAGGCAGGCGTTGCTGTCGAGGACCAGTAACGGATAATCGACACTGTTCTGGATGCATTCCAGCTCGGTGTTCAGCTCCAGTGTCTCGACGGTCTTGATCTGCAGCTCCTCGTTGACGGTCGCCAGTTCTTCATTGGTCGACTGCAGTTCCTCGTTCGATGCTTCGAGTTCCTCGTTCGACGCCTGCATCTCTTCGTTGGAAGCCTGGATTTCCTCGTTGAGGGCCTGCATTTCTTCGTTGGATGTCTCGAGTTCTTCAACCAACGTCTGCAGGTGCTCGCGCGTAGCCGAAAGTTCGTCTTCGAGTTCCTTGGCCGTGGCGCTGTCATCGTCGTTGGCACTCTTGCCGGTACTGGGAGGCAGCCATTCGATGCAGACCATGAACAGCGTTTCGATGCCACTGTCGAGTACCGGGTGTACCGACAAACGCAACCCACGAGTCGGATCCAGCGCCTTGATATGTCGCGGGCGTCCAAAAACGACGCTCTGCTTGACCTGGGCCTGGCGCAGCAGGACCTGCATTTCGGTTCGCAATTCACGCCGGGCAAGCGAAATCAGATCAAACGCTGGCTTGCCAGGTGAAACGTTGAGCAGTTTGCTGGCGTCGCCATGGATGTGACGAATTTCGAATTTGCTGTTGATCAGAATGCTGGTCGGGATGAAATGACGTCCGGCCGCTTCGATGAGAATGTTTTCGTAACCGAGAGGTGTCGTCGACTTGTTGGGTCGCTGGTGTTGGTTGAGTCCCGCCGCCGGCAACTGAATTTCCGACCGCATCAGCGGCAGACGGGCGATACTGCCGTGACGACGGTACAGCCGGCCATCCTTATCGACCACGCTGAACAGGTTTTCCTGGTGGAAGATGCCTTCCGATTTGCCGAGAAAAAGAAAGGCGCCGGGATTCAGGGCGTAGTGGAACACCGACAACAAACGCGCCTGCAATTCGCTCTGGAAATAAATCAATACATTACGACAACTGATCAAGTCCAGCCGCAGGAAAGGCGGGTCCTGCACCAGATCCTGGCGGGCGAAAATCACCACGTCGCGCAAGTTTTTATTGATCTCGTAACGGTCGCCGTGCGGTGTGAAGTGCGCTCGGATGCGGGCGCGGTCGATGTGCGCCAGATTGGACGCGGCAAAAACCCCCCGTCGGGCGAGGGCCATCGCATCGAGATCAATGTCGGTGGCGAAGATTTGCAGACGATACTGATCGAAAGCCGCACCGAGCCGTTCGGCGAAAAGGATGGCCAGTGAGTAGGCTTCTTCACCGGTCGCACAGCCCGCCACCCAGACGCGGATGTCATCACCTGGCTGTTTGTTGGCCAGGATGTCGGCCACCACCCGGTCGAGGCGGACAAAGGCTTCGCTGTCTCGAAAAAATGCGGTGACCGAAATCAGGATGTCCTTGCACAGCTTGTCGAGTTCGGCCGGAGTTCGGTCGACCACTTGCAGATAATCCTGCAGCGTGCTGACGTGGTTGGCGGCCATCCGTCGCTCGATGCGGCGCCAGAGTGTTGGTTCCTTATATTGCGAAAAATCGACCTTGGTGCGCGCCCGGACTTTGCCGAGCAGCGTTTTCAAGGTCGCCGGGGCGCTGGCCGCCTGTGTCGCCACTGGAATCAGGCCACGATTCAAGACGATCAGGCTGATTTCGGCGCCCATGTTTTCGGGCGGTAAAATCCAGTCTACGCTGCCGGTATCGATCGCCGACTGGGGCATGCCGGTATATTTGGCGGTTTCCGGGTCTTGCGCGAAGGTGAAGCCCCCGGCGGCCTTGATCGCGTGCGTGCCGGCGGCGCCGTCGGAACCGGTACCCGAGAGGATGATGCCGATCGTCGATTCGCCGATTTCCTCGGCCAGCGAGGCAAAAAAACGGTTCACCGACGGTTTGGGCAACGATTCGCGCGCCGGCTCAACCAGACGGAACAGTCCACCGGTCAAAGTCAGATTTCGATTCGGCGGCGTGATATAGACCGTATTCGGTTGCGGTGCGACTCCGTCCTCGATGTCCTTGACCGGCATCGTCGTTTCACGCCCGAGCAGTTGCGACATCATGCTGCGGTAAGTCGGTGACAAATGCTGGACAACGACGTAACACAGGCCAAGATTTTTCGGCAGGTTTGGCAGCAGCAGGCTCAACGCTTCCAGCCCACCCGCCGAGGCACCGATGCCGACGATGAACGGACGTTCTTCGGGTCGGGAATCGGAATTCTGCGCAAGGGGCTTGTTCCCTGTACGATTTTGACGTGGTGCAGCGCGTTTCTTGCGAGGTTCGTCTTCGTTGATCATATTCGAGTCAAATTATCCGATCAAGCTGACGCCGCTACCGAACGGTCGCCTAAATTTAGCCCACTTACCGTGCAGCGAGCCGGTAAGGATTATTTTTGCCAGCTTAGCAATGATTTTCTGAGCCGAAAGACTATCATTAGTTCAGCTAGGCGCACGGACTGCTTCGGTATGGTGTCCGTAAATCGGTTATTGACTTCTTGATCGCCAAGTGCGGGCCGGGTTTGGCGATCATAATCGATTGCCTTGCTCGGATAGTTGCCGGCAGGGAGAGGGTCGTAGCACCAGCACACCAGGCTCGGCCGGTTCAAATACCGCCCAGAGCGATCCGAAAACCGCTACTGCGTGGCCGGTACGCCGGTTCGATGCGGCTACGGGCCGCCGAACGCAAATAACGCGCCGGGTCGCCCCAGGTTCCACCGCGCAACACCCGCATCTTGCCGAAAGTCGGACCGCGAGGGTCATGTTGCGTCGCGGTCGGATAATCGGCAAACCAGTCGGCGCACCATTCCCAAACATTGCCGTGCATCTGATACAACCCCCAGGCGTTGGCTGGCAGCGCGTCGACGGTGACCGTGCGCTGACGATAAACGCCCTTTTCAGCACCGGCACAAGGGTACTGACCATTGAAGTTGGCGTGCTCGGTGTCGATCATGTCGCCGAAGGCAAAAGCAGACGTCGAGCCCGCTCGACAAGCGTATTCCCATTCGGCTTCGCTGGGCAGACGCGCCGCCAACCCTGGCAGACGCCGGTTCAGTTCGGCGAGGAAACCCTGCGAGTCATGCCAACTGACATTCTCGACCGGATTATTCGGATGATCCTGGAAATGGCTGGGATTGACCGGCCAGACCGCCAGCCAGAAGGCTTGAGTACAAGCGGTGTCGGCCAGCCAGAAACCGCGAGTCAGGATAACTTCGTGGGGTTTCTCCACCGTGCTGCGTTCCGCTTCGTCGACTGGCGATCCCATCATGAACCGTCCTGGCGAAATCCAGCGAAACACCTGCCGGGAATGGCCGATGGTCAATGCCACGGCGGCGCCATACTGATCGGCCGGCAATGGGCTGAACCCCGGGACCGCCAGCAGTTCAGGCGAAGCATGATTGGCGGTGACGGTAGACATGATCAATTTTCCACAACGGTTATCACACAATTTGCCCGTACGACTTTGGACGATATCGGCTCAAAAATCCCCGGCCAGTTCGCCAGAATGCAGCTTGATCGATTCATTGTCGTCCATCGATATGGCCAGTTTACCTGTGGAGTTCTCGGGGGGAAAGTCATGCTTGCTTGCCAGACGGTCAGGAACAGGCCAGGCTGTCAGGAACAGGCCAGGCTGTCACCTGATTTGTCATCCCGGCATCAGTCCAGCAACACTTTCAACTGCCATAAATCGTCAATGTGGAAGTCGGCATTCAGGACCTGCGTCACCCTGGGACGCAGTAGTTGGACCGTAGGCATCTTCAGCCGATTGCCGGCGGCGATTTCCGATTCGCCATTGTCTCCGACGATCATCACCTGTCGAGGAGCAAAGCGCCAACGGCGGGCGATCTGGGCAAATAAACCTTCCTTGCCCGGCCGGTTCGCTTCACCGATGGCATCGATATGAATTTCAGCAAAGAGTTCCTTAAAACCCAGAGCTTCGATTTTGCTCCGCTGCAGGCGGCGATAGCCCGAGCTGACCAGAAATTTCACCGCCTTCAATTCGTTGAGTACCACCAAATCACCGTAGCCGTGTAATTTGGCGGTTACCTCGAGGGTTGCATAGGCTCGGCACCCGGCGGCGCGCATCGTCGCGGAAAAACCATGCTCGTCGGCTACCGTATCGAACGGCCGCTGCCAAAGATCTTCGAATGCGGCGAGCAACTGCGTTTCGTTCAAGGTGCCGAGGTTCGACGCACGGATCGCTGAAAATACGGGTTCGACAAACGCTTCGCCAAGTTCACGCGGATCGAGGAGACAATTGTCGAGATCGAAAATGATCGCGTTGACCTGCAGGGACATGATGGGACTTTCTGGAGAGGCGGGTTATCCTATTCCTTGGAGTGGCGTGCATTCACGTCCTGCGGCACGCCGTTTGGCTCGCGACTCTTCGCATTGTGTTCATCCGGGTCGACTGCCATCTTTCGCGCCGGTTGAACGATTTTGACGGTAGGGACCATGCGGTTCGGCCCTATAATCGCAGCCTTTTGCTGAGCGCCGCCATGTGGTTCAAGAACCTTCAAGTCTATCGGTTACCCAGGAACTGGGATGTCAGTATCGACCAGGTCGAAGAGCGGCTTGCCCGGATGATCCTGCAGGAATGCAGCGCGACCGCGTCACGCAGCGTCGGCTGGATTCCGGTGCGAGACGGCGGCACGTTGATTCATAACGTCAACAACCAGTGGTTGCTACGACTCGGTTGCGAAGAGAAATTGCTGCCGGTTTCGATCGTCAAACGCTTCGCCACTGAAAAGGCCAAAGATATCGAGGAGAGGGAAGGGCGGCGTGTCGGCCGTCGCGAGATGCGTGAATTGATCGAGCAAATGACACTCGAACTGCTGCCACGCGCGTTCACCCGTACACGCAGCACCTGCGGCTGGATCGACCGTGGTAACGGTTGGCTGGTCATTGACGCCGCTTCACCGGCCAAGGCCGAGGAGTTTCTCGAACTTCTTCGCAAGACCATCGACGACGTGCCGGTCAAAATCCTGAAGGTCAATCTTTCTCCCGCGGCGGCGATGTCCGCTTGGCTGGCCGCTGGCGAAGGGCCAACCGGCTTCACGATCGATCAGGACCTCGAATTGCGCTCGGTCGACAAAGCCACCGTGCGTTACGTCAATCATTCTCTCGAAGGCGAGGAAATCCGCCAGCACATCGCCGACGGCAAGACCGTCACCCGGTTGGCGATGACCTGGAACGACCGACTTTCTTTCATTCTCAATGACCTGCTGCAAATCAAACGGCTGGAATTTCTCGACATCCTCAAGGAGCAATCGGACAACCAAAGCGATAACGCGGAAGAACGGTTCGACCTCGATTTCACCTTGATGACCGGCGAGGTCGCACAGTTGCTCCACGACCTGGTTGCCGCCCTGGGCGACGAACCACCAACGGCTTGAACCCGTCGACCCGGGCGGAGAAGACTGCCACGGTTCGTCGCACTCCGTGATTTGGTACGTGATGTTTGGCGATGAATCGGAGGGGCTGAAAACGAAGGCCTGGTTTCAGACTTCGGTCGGTAATTGTTGACTCACTCGTGCCGATGGCTTTGCGCCAACTGTTGCTCGAGGTGACCAAGCAGCCCTCTCGCCGCGTCTTCGATCATATCTAACACCAGATCGAAGCCGTGTCCGAGGCCGTAATACGGATCGGGCACTTCGTCGTCGTCGAAATTATGCGAATACTTCATGAACAAGCCCAGGCGATGATGCTTGTCCGCTGGGCAAATGCGTTTCAGAACGTCCAGATTGTTTCTGTCCATCGCCAGGATCAAGTCAAAGTAATCGAGATCCTGCGCCGCCACTTTCCGAGCACGCATTTCAGACAAGTCGTACTGACGGCTGGCGGCAGCGCGCTGGGTCCGTTGATCCGGGGCTTCGCCAACGTGATAGCCGTGCGTGCCTGCCGAATCGACCTCGATTTTTCCCTCCAGCCCCTTTTCGCGAACCAGTTGACGAAGCACTCCCTCGGCCGTTGGCGATCGACAGATATTACCCATGCAAATAAATAGTACTTTGATCACCTTCTGTTACCTAAACTCGTTTTCAATGGTGAGGCCATTAAATTTTTCAATCAACCTGACGCGCTGGTGGCTCGTTCAGCGGCGCCTTTAATTGGTTTCCGACAGAGCAATCCAGTTCGATTTCACGAATTGTAGTGGTTGATTGGTTGATCGGGGTATAAAAGTGACAGAGCCATGCCGAAAGCGATCTGTCGACCAAACAAGAATTCTGCCGGAATCTCGCCATTAACTGTGAATGTTGCTCAACCATATCGACGGCATGACGAACGGCGGTGCCTGTGAAAAGCGCTCGTTTCCTCTGCATTCCAGGCAATTGAATGAATTCTATACAAGATCCAGGCGACGCGTCCGACTGGGCGTCTTTCCGCCCCAACGGTGAGGAATGAGTCGAAAACCGTGCTTGTCTTGAAGACGGCGGAACACTTCCAGGTTGGTCAGCATCGTCTAGCCCCATCTGCTCTGCTGGTGGTCTCGATGCGTAACGAAAGGTTTGCGGCGAACGGGTGCCAACCGCCGTGACATACCACCAATATTGGACTGACCAGCACGCTCAGCACGGCGTCCCTGAGCGAGGGCAGGAGAGCGTAGGTGACGTCACGCATCCTCGATTCACTGCAAATTGTTTCCAAAGGACAGGCTTTCGTTGGCTTTTAGTACAATTACCTTACTAAGATATTTATCTAAAAAAGATTATATTTTATTATTTATATTGCTTTAAAAATAACTTTTAATTTGTTAGTTGCATTTTGCAATTAATGTGCGTATCCTTGGTCTGTCGCTTGACCAAGGAGAGAACCGTGAAACGAAACCTGCATCTTCTCGTGATCGACCCGCAAAATGACTTCTGCGATCTACCCGACGAATACCGTCCCGCTGATCCCATGGCCGCCTCCTGTCAGCTCGCACCTCAGTTACCGGTGACTGGAGGCCATGCCGACATGCTACGGTTGGCGGAGCTGATCAACCGCGGAGTCAAGGGGTTGGCCGACATCAGCGTCACTCTTGATTCGCACCATCGTCTGGATATCGCGCATCCGACATTTTGGATGAATGCCGATGGCTCGCCGGTAGCGCCTTTCACGCCGGTAACCGCGGTCCAGGTACGGGCGGGCGAGTTCCTGCCGCGTAATTCAAGTGCGATGGCTCGCGTTCTGACCTACCTGGATACGCTGGAGGCGACCGGTCGTTACTCGCTCTTTATCTGGCCAGTGCATTGCGAGATCGGGTCGTGGGGTCACAACGTCCACCCTGCGGTGCGCGCGGCATACAACCGCTGGGAGGAACTGGAGCTCGGAATCGTCAACAAGGTGACCAAGGGCTCCAACCCATGGACCGAGCACTACTCGGCCGTGATGGCCGAGGTGCCGGACCCCGACGATCCGAGCACGCAGTTGAATCGCGCGCTGATCGACGTGCTCGCCAGCGCGGATCGAGTATACATCGCCGGCGAAGCCGGCAGCCATTGCGTGAAGGCCACCACAGAGCACATTGTGGACAACATCGGCGCGCAAAGCTTGAGCAAGCTGGTATTGATCACCGATTGCATGAGTGCCGTGGCGGGTTTTGAACCGCAGTACGAAGCGTTTCTGCGCGACATGGGCGCCCGTGGCCTGCAGACCGCTCAATCCTTCGACATCGCGCCGGAATTGCTTGCCAATGCGCGTCGCTAACCAAAACAAGGCAGACCTGACATGAAACTCTTCGATGACATGCACCACGAAACCGTGGCGGGTTTCGGTTGCTCGGCAGCGCGCCCCGAAACCTTGGGCGCAACCGAAAATAGATAGCGGCATGTGCCGTTCAGCTTGTGCACGTGTCAGATTCGACGATTATGTAGGTTTCATCGAAGATGTCGCTATCGACGACGCCTTCATCGCCGGGGCCATAGATGACTCGCCAATCACCTGGTTTTCCCTTGAGCGGTTTGTCGCTCCACGGCGGTGTCACGTCGAATGCGGTGTCCATGCGCTTCGCCGTGACCACAAGGTACTTCTTTGCGCACCGCCCCGGTTCCAGAACGTCATAGGTGGCCGCAAACACGGCTGCAGGTAGCGGCCATTGCTCACCCCGGGTTCCTGTAAGAATCACGTCGCCAGACTGCGCCGTCTGTATGCCTTCCATCGTGCGTATATCCTCGCTGGATTCCGTAACGCGGAACGCAAGGATGACCGGTTTCTTGTAGCAGCGTACTCTCATGTTGAACTTCCTGGACGGTTTCAAGGACCAAGGGCAAAAAGTGAAGCGTAATACTGCCTGAAGTCAACAGCGTCAGCAGAGAACAATTCGGCGGGGCATTTGAAGCCGAGGGATTTTCTTAGAAGGGTGTTCAACTGCCAGGCAACGGCATCGAGTTCCACTTGCGTAAAGCCACTCAAGTCGGTTCCCTTGGGAAAGTATGTCTGAGCAGCCCCTTGGTGTTTTCGTTGATGCCGCGTTGCCATGGGCTGTGCGGATCGGCAAAGAAAATTTTCTCCCCGGTGGCCAGAGACAGCGCTGGTACTCGGTCACCTCCTGGCCCTAATCGTAGGTCAGCGAAAGTCGCTTCTGCGCTTCGATGCGATTGAGAACGTGGCTGGAGCCGCTGAGCGCGGACTCGGCGCCAGCCTCCTCCATCCGGGTCGGCACGGTGAACAACGTGGTGCGTTCCACCAACTTCCCCGGCCAGCATCACCCGCCAGCTTTGGCGCAGGCGCCAGTGTGGTCTCATCAAGAAGGTCGTTCATGGCTATCGCTACTATCTTACCCGCCTTGGCTGTACGCCGGGTTTGCTTAGCATCGTCCGACCGACGATAATCCATATCAACATCGGCTGCGTAAGCCGACCAAACAGGGAACTGGCAAATGGATCTGTGGGCGTGCCCGGCGGTAGTCACCGGGGCAGCATCGGGCCTGGGGGCGGAGACGGCTCGCTATCTGGCCGAGGCGGGTGCCAAGGTGACGGTGATCGATATCGACGGAGAGGGAGTGCAGAAGGTCGCCGCGGAGATTGGCGGTCTGGCGATCCCATGCGATGTCGCCGATTCGCTGTCCGCCGAAAAGGCGCTTGCGACGGCCCGTGCCGCGCACGGCGTGGCGCGTATCCTGGTGCACTGCGTCGGTCGCGGCCACTCGGAACCCATCGTCGGGGCCGACGGCCCGATGCCGCTCGACGACTTCCGCCAGCTCGTCGAGGTGAATTTGATCTCGACCTTCAACATGATGCGACTCGCCGCCGCCGACATGGCGCAGTTGCGGCCGCTGGCCAACGGCGAGCGGGGAGTCATTCTATCCACGGCGTCGGTCTCGGCCTACGAGGGACAGAGTGGCGAGGCGGCCTACGCCGCCTCCAAGGGTGGCGTCGTCAGCATGATCCTGCCTGCCGCGCGTGAGTTGGGTCCCCTGGGCATCCGCGTCGTCGGCATCGCCCCCGGCCTCTTCGGTACGCAGACGCTGTTCAACATGGAGAAGAATCTCGATTCCCGGCTCGCCCATCAGATTCCTTTCCCGCACCGCTTCGGCGATGCCGCCGAGTTCGCCATGCTGGTCCTGCATGTCCTGAAGAACGTCATGATCAACGGCACCGTGCTGCGCCTCGACGGTGGCTATCACCGCTAGGCGATGACGACAACGACGAAGCCGGGTAGCCCGAACATGCGGAAGACATTGGTTCTGCACCTGGTCTCACACGCCTCGGGAGAGCTGGTCGAGACGTTGGCGCGCAAGGCCGTCGCCCAGCTTGAAGGTGTCGAGGTCGAGCGGCGATTGTGGAAAATGGTCCGCCGTCTGGGCCAGATCCCCGAGGTTCTCGGCGCGATTGCCAGTTCGCCGGGCTATGTCCTGCACAGCATCAGCCACACCGACATCCGGCAAGCGCTCGAAGAGGGTTGTCGCCGTCTCGATCTGCCGTGCCATTTCGCGCTCGAACCGCTGATCAGCCGCCTGGCCGAGCACGCCGGCGCCGCCGTGCAGTTTCATTACAGCTCAGGCGATGCCTTCGACGAAGATTACTACCACCGCGTCGAGGCCATGAAGTACGCCCTCGCTCACGACGATGGCATGGCCAGCGAAAATCTCGAGGGCGCCGATGTGATCCTCGTCGGCGTGTCGCGGGCGACCAAGACGCCGACCTGCATGTATCTGGCTTCGCGCGGCATCAAGGCGGCCAACGTGCCGCTAGTGCCGGGCGCGCCGCTGCCGGCCGGCTTGATCAACGCGCAAGCGCCACTGATCGTCGGTCTGATCGTCGATCCGGCTCGTCTGGCCAAGGTTCGCTCCGCCCGCCTGCAGGCGCTGCAGCAGGACGCCAACACCGACTACACCGACGTCGACGCCCTACGCAAGGAGGTGCTCGAAGCACGCCGCCTGTTTATCAGACGTGCCTGGCCAGTCATCGACGTCACGCACCGCTCGATCGAGCAGGCGGCGTCGATGATCATCGAGAAGCTGAAGGCACGCGCCGGCAACGCTTTATCTGCCGGGACGCCCATGGACGGCAAACCTCTCCAGTAATGATCACCCCGCGAGCGATGAGCGAGCGGCGTCTGTATCGCAAGCGTTGACGCATCGATGGGATGTTCCGCCGACTGAAGTCGGCGCTGCACAGCGAGATCAAGTGCCTGGACCAGCCGAGCCGCGTTGCCGGGATTTGCGGTTGCGGTGCCGGCTCGCAACATGTTGATGCGGCAGCGGGGCGTCGTGCATACGATGGCTCATGCGGTATCAGGGGTGGGAATGGTGTCGAGCAGCATTCGTGACATCGCCAATTCCTTGGGATAACGGCCGTCCGCGGACCGGAATATGGATCGCACAGGGGACCATGAACGACGACATCCGGGCAAAGATCCTGCAGGCATCGCGCTGACCTCGGATTTGCCAGGCTCTATCCCACCCGTCAAGCCATCGCAAGTTTACTCACCGCTACCGTTCAACCAACGCAGCGCGTCGCCAAGGCATTTATTCAAGGTTGAACGGCTGAAGTGTCCTGGCAGGTCGCTCAGCAACTTGTCGCAGCACACGGCATCGTCGCCGTCGAAGCATTCAAGCAAAGCCAGACTTCGGCCCAGCAGTCCACGATGTTCGCAAAGCGCGTTCTGAATCTGTTGTTCGACGGTGATCTGTTGCAGGATTTCCTCGAGTGGCAAGCCCAAAGCCGCCGGCAGCATCGACAGGACTCCGGTCAGGAAGGCGTGCTCGCCAAGGCGGGAGTCCTTGCTGGGGGTCAACTCGATCAGCAATTCCATCATCCGACCGCGCAAAGCGGCCACTTGCAGCAGTGGCGAACGAATCGGGTCGCCGTTGCCCGCCGGTGCCAACAGCAGCAGCGACAGCCAGCGTTGTATCTGACGCCGGCCAAGCAGCGTGATCGCGTGACGCACCGAGGTCACCGGCTGCGCCAGTCGGGTGCCGCGGTGTCCGACGGCGTTGACCACCCGTAACAGATTGATCGTCAATGCTGGTTCGTGCTTGAAGGCGTCTTCGATGATCGTGGTTTCCGCATCACGGTGGAGCAGGTTGATCAGCCCGATCAATGACGCCTGTGTGGCCGACAACCGACGTCCCTTAACGATCTCGGGTTGCGCGAAATAACGCCCCTGAAACAGATCGAAGCCGATGCGACGGCAATTTTCCATCCTCTCCCGATTTTCGACGTTTCGCGCCAAAAGCTGGATCGGCAGATGACGCAGCGATTCCGCCAGGTCGCTCAGTTGCTCGTCATGGATGGTCTGCAGATCGATGCCGATGATGTCGATCATCGGCAGCAATGGCCGGCTGCGATCGTCGATACCGCCATAGTCGCCGAAGGCGAGCGAATAGCCGCGGGCGCGCAGGCTACGGCAACGCGACAGGATCTCCGCATCCGGCAGTTGGTCGAGCAACAGTTCGAGAACGACCCCTTCCGCCGGCAGCAACTCGATTGCCGCCTGATGCAAAAAATCAGCGTCTACACCGATAAAGGCGGTGCTG
>JAEUOJ010000190.1 GCA_016789495.1 Accumulibacter sp.
CAAAAAGGCATGTCCGGCATGAGCGGCATGGAAGGCCAAAAAGGCATGTCCGGCATGAGCGGCATGGAAGGCCAAAAAGGCATGTCCGGCATGAGCGGCATGGCCGGTATGTCGGGTCAAAAAGGCATGAGCGGCATGGACGGTATGTCCGGCATGTCCGGCAATAAGGCAAAGAAAGCCAAAAAAGCCAAGAAAAAGGCTAAAAAAGCCAAACAAGCCGGAATGAGCGGCATGTCGGGTATGTCCGGCATGGGCGGCATGAGCGGCATGTCCGGCATGGAAGGCCAAAAAGGCATGAGTGGCATGTCCGGCATGGAAGGCAAGAAATAAGTTTTAGCTTTTGGCTGTAGCTCCTCCGGGGGGAGCCGTGTTCTCCTGACATCGTTCCCCTCGTTTTTTTCGGAGTTTGTGATGAACGGCAATGTGATGGTTCGCCATCCGCGTCACGCGAAGTTCTTCTTTTCCACCTTGGCCGTTGCTGTCGCAGTCATCCCGACATCGGCCGCACTGGCGGCGCCGATTGCCGGACTGGCACCCTACCAGCGCCCCGTAGACGCCCCCGTAATCCAGAAATTCGAACACCCTCCCACCTGGAACGAACGCGCCTTGCATGGCATCACCGAGCCCGTTCCGGCCAGTTTCAAATGGCTGCAGGACCAGGGTGCCTGGTACACGCCTTTCAATTTGCCCGGCATGCCCGGCTACTACGACCTCCGCGGATGGCATTCACCGCCAGTCAAGCCGCCAGTCAAAAACGAACGGTAACGAAGAAACGACCTTCGCGAAACTTTAAACGCCTCTTGGCAGGCGCCACGCGAGTCGCACCGACTTAATCGCCCTTCAACGGGCCTTCCGACCGAAGATCATGAAAACCTCGACACTGATGCTAGGCATCGCCGCCATCGTCGGCGCGGCGGTGGGCGTAGGCGCTTGGGTGGCCAACACCCGGCAGGAATCCAAGGCTCCGCAGCAAGTTGAGCGAGCGGAGAGCGCACCGGATTATCAGCGAGCCGTCTATAGCCCGCTCCATTTCAAACCAGCGATCGAAAATGCCACCGATGCGCAATGCCTGGCCTGTCATAAGGAAATTCTCGACAGCCGGCCGCGAGAGACCTCTCCGGCGGGCATACGCACTCAAGACAGCAAAGCCTGGTATCAGCAGTTGACGACTTATACCGGGGAGCAGGAGTCGTTCCACCGCCGCCATCTGACCACGGCCTTCGCGAAGCAGGTCATGGATTTGAAGTGCAACTTCTGCCACCAGGGACACGACCCGCGCGACGAAGCACCAGGCACCTCGGCCACCACCGCTCCACAGAGCGACCAGGGATTCACGTTGCGCAAACAGGTCAATCCAGAAACCACTTGCCTGAAGTGTCACGGTCAAATGCCATGGGAAAACATGGCCCTTCCCGGCCCCTGGACAGAGAGCAAGGAAGCTTTTCAAAACAATTGCCTGATTTGTCATGCCAACATCCGCACGATCAGACACCAGGTCAACTACCTGAAGCCTGAGGCGATCGAAACGGTCGGCAAGGAGAACGGTGATTCCTGTTATGGTTGCCACGGTGGTCGGTCGTGGTACCGCATCAGTTATCCCTATCCTCGTCATGCCTGGCCGGATATGCCCACTGAAACACCGGACTGGGCAAAAGGGCGTTCCACCGAGTCGGAAAGCCGCTTTGTCATCCCCTCCGCCACCGCCAAGAAATGACAGGCCTGCCATGGACACCAATACGACAACGATCAATAACGAAATTCGACCAAACTGGGTCGACAAGCTGATCAATCCAGCACGCCGCAGCTTCATCAAAACCGCTGCCGCCAGTTCGGCGCTGGCGGCAGCCGGTAGCCTGGTCGAACTGGGTACCGGCAAGCAAGAAGCCAAGGCTTTTGCCTACGAACCGTACGATCGTGACGATCAGTTGCAGACCATCGTCACCTCCTGTGACCACAACTGCGGTTCGCGCCACATGCTCGTGGCGCACAAAAAAGGCGACGTGATCGTCCGTCTATCGACCGATGACGGCCGTTATCAGGCGAAAGGTGCCTTTGGCAAGGATACCGTCGAAGAACCACAATTACGTGCCTGTCTTCGTGGACGTTCATACCGTTCGCGACTGTATTCCCCGGAACGGCTGTTGTACCCGATGATGCGTGTCGGCGAGCGCGGCTCCGGCAAATTCAAGCGCGTTTCCTGGGACGAGGCGCTGAATCATGTCGCCACCAAACTGGTCGAATTGAAGCAAAAGTACGGGCCAACGGCGATGCTCGATCAGGCCTATGCCGGCACCTCGTACGGTGTGCTGCACAAGTCGGACCAGATTGAAGGGTTGCTGGCGCGTTTTCTGGGCATGTTCGGTTGCCGGACCAACTCGTGGTCGGTGCCGAGCTATCAGGCGACCACATTTTCGTCGCGAATCACTTTTGGCACCATCGAGGATGGCAACGAAGACGATGCTTTCGCCCATTCGAAGCTGATCATCATGTGGGGATGGAATCCCGCATACACCTTCCACGGCGGCAACACCTTCTATTACATGCGACTGGCGAAGCAGCAAGGCTGCAAGTTCGTCGTCGTCGATCCGCAGTACACCGATTCTGCCGCCGCGTATGACGCGTGGTGGATCCCGATCCGCCCGAACACCGATGCGGCGATGATGGCTGGCATGGCGCATTACATTTTCAGCAACAATCTGCAGAATCAGGAGTTCATCGACGAGTTCGTGCAAGGCATGGATGCCAGCACGATGCCGGATGAGGACTGGGCGAAGGACAAGGAGAATTTCAAGGATTACATCCTCGGCAAGTACGACAACACGCCGAAGACGCCGGAATGGGCCGAAAAGATCTGCGGCGTTCCGGCAGCGGACATCAAGAAGCTGGCGGACATGTACGCCCGCACCAAGCCGGCGGCATTGAAGGCGTCCTGGGCGCCGGGCCGCGCCAGCTATGGCGAACAATACAACCGGATGGCCGCCGCATTGCAGGCGATGACCGGCAACATCGGCGTTCTCGGCGGTTGCGCCGAAGGCGTCGGCAAAGGCTGGCACGCCGAAAGCATCGCCTACCCGTACGACGAATATGCCAACGTCTGGTTCGGTTCGATCAAATCTGACCGGTGGGCGCATTGCGTTCTCAACTACCCGAATGTCAAACGCGAGGAGATCGGCTGCTGGCCACGCGATGATGAGCTCGACGGCAAAATCCCGAACATTCGTGGTATCTGGTGGCACGGTTCCGACTGGTTCAATCAGTTGACCAACATCAACAAGGAAATCGAAGCGATCAAGAAACTCGAACTGGTGGTCTGCGCCGATTCGACGATCACCCCATCCGGGTTGTGGGCCGATGTGCTGTTGCCGATCGCCACGCACTTCGAACGCCACGATGTCGCGCTGCCCTGGGACAAGGGGCATTCCTACATCCATCGGCCGAAAGTGATCGAGCCGATGGGCGAGTCGCGCACCGACCTGCAGGTATTCACCGAACTGGCTTATCGCATCGAGCAAATCGACAAATCGGTTGAAAATTTCGGCAAGCGTTACAATCCGAAAGCCGATCGTTCGTATTTCGACAACCCCGACGCGGTCGACGAAGCCTATCTCTCCGATTGGTTGAAAAACAAGGTGCAGGCTCACCAAGGTGTAACCATGCCTTGGGAAGAATTCAAGCAGCGCGGGGTTTACAAATTCATTCTCAACCAGCCGCTGGTCGCCTTCCGCGCGCAGATCGAAGAAGGCGAGGATTTCGACACACCCTCCGGAAAAATCGAAATCCTGTCCACCACGTTGGCGGAAGTGAAGGACTGGACCAAGACCCAGTACGGTTACGAAATCCCCTATATCCCGAAATGGATCGAGCCTTTCGAATCGCTGAACCATCCGACGCTAACCAAGGAATACCCGTTCCACATGATCACGCCGCATCCCCGCTGGCGC
The DNA here is from genome assembly GCA_016789495.1 of Accumulibacter sp. GTDB lineage: Bacteria > Pseudomonadota > Gammaproteobacteria > Burkholderiales > Rhodocyclaceae > Accumulibacter. Next base: position 3,942 of record JAEUOJ010000190.1, read on the forward strand.
ACACACTCGATCTTCAACAACATTCCCTGGTTGCGCGAAACCTTCCAGCAGGAAATCACCGTCAACGCCAGTGACGCCAAACGCCTCGGCGTGCAGACCGGCGACATCGTCGAAGCATGGAATGCGCGTGGCAAGGTCGTCGTGCCGGTGTATGTCACCGAGCGTTGCATGCCCGGTGTGGTGGTGCTGCACGAAGGCGCCTGGATGGATCTGGACAAGCAAGGCGTCGACCGATCCGGCAACCCGGATTTCCTGACACTCGACCAGCCCAGTCCAGCGGGCGGATTCGCCTATAACACCATTCTCGTGAACGTGAAGAAGACCGTGCTCGATCATCGGCCCGGTTGGGACGTGCAGGCCACTGCCCGCTCCTATATCTTCCGCCGCGATGCCTGAGGTCTGATCATGGCTAACAAACTCGACAAAGAGCAAGTCACCCAGGCGCTGGAGCGTAAGGTGGCGCAGACATACCTTCCCGTGAAGCCAGCGGTCCAGTTGGGCTTCGTGCACAACAATGTTGACTGCATCGGTTGCCGGGCCTGCGAGATTGCCTGCAAGGATAAAAACGGTCTGCCGCCCGGACCGCGTTTTCGCCGGGTAATGTATATCGAAGGGGGCAGCTATCCTGACGTATATGCCTACAAGGTCAACATGTCGTGCAACCACTGCGCCGAGCCAGCCTGTCTGCCGACCTGTCCAACCGGTGCGATCTGGAAGCGCGAAGCCGATGGGATCGTCGATATCGATTCGACGTTGTGCATCGGTTGCCGTCGTTGCGAAGCGGCCTGCCCATTCGGCGCCCCGCAATGGGATCCCCAGGAAAAAACTATCAAGAAATGCAACCTCTGCGTCGACGAGATCGAAGCTGGCCGTAAACCTTACTGCGTGATGGCCTGCATGATGCGCGTCCTTGATGTCGGGCCGATCGGTGCGATCTGGGACGGGAAATACACCACCAAAGCCGTTGCTCCGCACGAAAAAGTCGTCAAACAGGTCAAGAACATGGCCAATCCTGAATTGACCAAGCCATCGATCGCTTTCGTGCCGCATAGCAAGGGCAAGGTCGAGAGTTGACCGCCACGCTGCCTCGAGAGCATACCGAAGCGCTGGCCGAAGATGCCGAAACTCTGGCACTGCTGCAGGATCGCGAGCTGACCAGCGATTTGTTGGCCGGGCTGCTCGCTAACGGCTTTCCCGGTAGTTTGGCCTTGCAGGGCGACGACGAGGCGGCTCGGGTCTACCAGTTGATGACCACCGCTGTTGCCGCCTTGCCGGAGTCGTCGGATTCGCAACTGATCGACGAACTGGCGGCCGACTTCGCGGCAATTTATCTCAACGGCGGTTACGGCGCCTCGCCGAACGAATCCGTATGGCTTTCCGACGACCATCTGATATGCCAGGACGCGATGTTCGAATTGCGGCGCATCTATGCCGCGAAAGGCGTCGCGGCGCCTGATTGGCGTCTCCGCCCCGATGACCACTTGGTATTCCAACTGCAGTTCATCGCTCTCAGCCTGCGCGGCGCCGATTCGGCTGTCGATTGGCGCGCTCTGGCCACCTTTCTCGACGAACATTTGCTGCGCTGGTTGCCCGATTTTGCCAGCCGCGTCGCCTCGCGTTGCGAAACGGCATTCTACGCCGCGCTGGCCTTACTGACCGCGGCATGGGTCAACCAACTGCGCGATGTTCTTGCCCGGTTGCTTGGCGAACCCCGTCCGAGCCGTGAAGAAATCGAAGCCCGCTTGCAGAAATCCTCCCACCGCCCGGAGGTGGTTCCACTGACTTTCATGCCAGGTCTCGGCCCGACGCTGTAATACTTGGCAATCGTCTGATGATCGATCGTCAGGCAAGCGCAATCCCTCGCCAGTCACCGCTTCGCCTCGCGAGCCCACCGGACAATCGCGGGTAATGCCGACCCCTGACGATTTGCCATGGTTACTGAACGGCGACCGTCTGAAATGTTAAGATTTCCGTTCGACCCGATCGCTAACGAAGACACCGCCCAATCAAAAAAGGAAGTTGCCAATGAAGCTTGAAACACTTGCCGTACATGCCGGCTATGGTCCCGAACCGACGACGCGCGCGGTAGCCGTGCCGATTTATCAAACCGTCGCCTACGCCTTCGACAATACTCAACACGGTGCCGATCTATTCGATCTCAAGGTTGCCGGCAACATTTACACCCGGATCATGAATCCGACACAGGATGTCCTCGAGAAAAGGGTTGCGGCGATGGAAGGCGGCATTGCCGGCTTGGCGCTGGCTTCCGGACAGGCCGCGATCACCTATGCCATTCAAACCATCGCCGAAGCAGGTGACAACATTGTTTCGGCATCGACGCTCTATGGTGGCACATACAATCTTTTCGCCCACACCTTGCCGCAATACGGTATCGGGGTCCGCTTCGCCGACTACGCCAACCCAGCCAGCTTCGAAAAACTGATCGACGACAAAACCAAAGCCCTCTATTGCGAGTCGATCGGCAATCCACTGGGCAACATCACCGACTTCGAGCCGCTCGCAGAAATTGCCCATCGTCACGGCGTGCCACTGATCGTGGACAACACCGTTCCGTCACCCTATCTATGCCGTCCTTTCGAACACGGAGCGGACATCGTCGTGCATTCCCTGACCAAATACATTGGTGGGCATGGCAATTCGTTGGGCGGGATGATCGTCGACAGCGGCAGATTTCCCTGGGCGGAACACAAATCACGTTTCCGGCGGCTCAACGAACCGGATGTGTCGTATCACGGCGTAGTGTATACCGAGGCCCTGGGTCCGGCGGCGTACATCGGCCGGGCACGAGTCGTTCCCTTGCGCAACATGGGCGCCGCGATTTCGCCGCTCAACTGCTTCCTTATTTTGCAAGGATTGGAAACCTTGCCACTGCGCATGGAGCGGATTTGTGACAACGCCGAGAAAGTGGCGGCTTACCTCGGCAGCCACGACAAGGTGGCCTGGGTCAACTACGCTGGTCTGGCCAACCATCCCGAAAACCCACTGGTCAAAAAATACCTGGGCGGGCGAGCTTCGGGCGTGCTCACTTTCGGAATCAAAGGGGGTGATTGCAGCGGCGTCGAGGCCGACAAACGCTTCCAGGATGCGCTGCAACTGTTCACCCGTCTGGTCAATATCGGCGACAACAAATCGTTGGCCTGCCATCCGGCGTCGACTACCCACCGTCAACTCTCCCCGGCCGAGCTGGCGAAAGCCGGGGTCTCCGAAGAAATGGTGCGTCTGTCGATCGGCATCGAGCATATCGACGACCTGATCGCCGATCTCGAACAGGCTCTCGCGACGGTGTAAGCTGGCGTCCAGGGAGTTCAGCCCAATGGGCATGTGTGTGCTCCGCCCGTCCTCGACGGAGCACACACGGTCGGCGGCATCGGCCCAAAATGCTGAGGCTAAATTGTCGTCCGGGAAACCTTACCGCTGAACACCGTCTGCCGGACTAGCTTCCGGCCACTTTCATCTCTTCGATCAGCAGCGAGCCGACCTGCTTCGAACCACGAATGAGCACATCATTACCTACGCCGGCAATGTTCCGGAACATGTCCCGGAGATTGCCGGCGATGGTAATTTCTTCGACCGGATGGACGATCTGGCCATTTTCGATCCAGAAACCGGCGGCGCCACGCGAATAATCGCCAGTCACGTAGTTGATGCCGTGGCCGAGCAATTCGGTAACCAGCAAACCCCGATCCATTTTTTTGAGCAGTCCGGACAGATTGCGCTTGCCGGGGTGGACCAATAAATTGTGGCTGCCGCCGGCATTGCCGGTGGTACTCAAACCCAATTTTCGCGCGGTATAAGTACTCAGAAAATAACCTTGTAGACGACCATCGATCAGCACTTCGCGATCGTGCGTCGCCACGCCGTCATTGTCGAAATAACTACTGGCCAGCGCGCGACTCAAATGAGGCCGCTCACTGATGTTGACCCTTTTTGAAAACACTCGCTTGCCGAGGCTGTCGGCCAGAAACGTTGTTTTCCGGTACAGGCTGCCACCACTGACCGCATGCACGAAACTGCCGATCAGCGATGCCGCCAGCGGCGCTTCGAAAATGACCGGTACCTTGCAGGTTCTGATTTTCCTGGCGCCCAATCGGGCCAGGGCGCGCTGGGCGGAGATGGCACCGACAGTTTCCGGAGAGTCGATCGCTGCCGGGTCGCGAGCCGTCGAGTACCAGTCGTCGCGCTGCATCGCCTCGCCGGTACCGGCAATGACCGCGCATGAAAGATAGTGTCGCGAAGTCGGAAAGCCGCCCATGAAACCCAGGCTGTTGGCCGAAACGAATTGCCCTTCCTGGATCGATACCGTACTGCCTTCCGAATTACTGATTTTCGGGCTAAGCGCAAAAGCCGCCTGCTCGCAACGGTGGGCGACATCGACCGCCTGGTCGATTGAAAGAAGCCACGGATGGTAGAGGTCGAGATCGGGGCGCTGAGCGAAATCCATAGCCAAACGTTCGACTTCCGGCAGACCGGCACAGTGGTCGGCGGCAGTAAAGCGGGCGATGTCAATCGCCGCGTCTACCGTCTCGCGTAGAGCACTCGCCGAAAAAATCGAGGTACTGGCCTGCCCCTTGTGTTGACCCAGGTAGGCGGTGACGGCGATAGATTTGTCCCGGTTGTACTCGATGGTTTCGACTTCACCACATCGGACAGTCACCGACTGCCCAAAACCGTCGGAAATGTCGACTTCGCAGGCGCTGGCCGAACGCTGCCCGGCATAAGCCAAAACATCCCGCGCCAACTCCCGGAGAGTGTCGAAAGAATGACTGAAGCGGCTGCCGCCGGGGATCGAACGGGAAGAATGGGCCATGAGTCGAGTTAACAGAAGGACAAAGCCGTTATCATAGCAGCTACCCGCAAGGCACCACTGACCAAGCACGCGACGGTTTTTATCGATCCCCCCGCCAGAGAATGTTTCCATCGCCGATGAGCGCATTACCCAACGACTCCACCGAGCCAATCTCGAAAACCAAGCGCAAGAAATCGATGATCGAACTGCAGTCTCTGGGCGAGGAACTGGTCACCCTGGCCCCCGACCGTCTGCAGCGTATCGATCTGACCGACGAGCTGCGTGACGCAATCCGTACCGCGCAAGACATGCGACGCCATGACGACGCGCGGCGGCGCCAACTGCAATACATCGGCCGGCTGATGCGCGAGGTCGACGTCGAGCCGATCCGTCTTTCGCTGTCTGCGGTACGCGGCGACTCGGCGTCGGAAATCGCTCAATTGCACCGTCTCGAAAAACTGCGCGACGAGTTGTTGGCCGATGAACAGGTGCTCTTTCGTTTGGCCAGCGAAACACCGGGCATCGACTTGCAGCATTTGCGCTCACTGCGTCGTGCCGCGTTACTGGAACAGGCTCAAGGCAAAGCGCCACGTCGCTATCGAGAAATCTTTCAATTCCTCAAGACGATCGATCCCGCCAAGCGATCGGTGACCAGGGACGACCCGCATGCCGAATGATCAACCAACCTTGCTGATCGGTCTGGTGTCGATCAGCGACCGGGCCAGTCAAGGTGTTTACACCGACCAGGGCATACCGGCCCTCGAGCAATGGTTCAGCCACGCGCTGCGCAGTCCATGGCGAGCGATCAGCCGACTGATCGCCGATGACCAAGCCACGATCGAAAGCACGTTGATCGAACTGGTCGATGATCTCGGTTGCCATCTGGTGCTGACCACCGGCGGCACCGGGCCGGCGCCTCGCGACGTCACGCCGGAAGCCACCCTGGCAGTCGCCGACAAACAACTGCCAGGTTTCGGAGAGGAAATGCGGCGGATCAGCCTGCACTTCGTGCCGACAGCGATTCTTTCCAGACAAGTCGGCGTGATTCGTGGACGATCGCTGATCCTCAACTTGCCCGGACAACCGAAATCGATCCGCGAGACTCTCGAAGGCGTCCGCGCGGCCGACAGCACGACGCTGGTCAATGGGATTTTCGCCGCCGTGCCGTATTGCCTCGATTTGCTCGGCAATCCGCGGGTCGAGACCAATGAGGAGGTGGTGCGGGCATTCCGACCGAAATCGGCTGCAAAACCTGCCACGGCCAACCCAACGCCAAGCGACTAGCCAGCTCAGGTGGCGTTGCGGTATCGGGCCACTTCGTAATCCGCGCCGGTTTCCTCGATTTCCAGCGGGGTCAACAAATGGGCTTGCCCGGCGTAACGGAATTCCATCGTTTCGCGGACGTTGAACTGGCCAAGCGGCAGAATGATGCGCAGCAGGCCCGCCTGGCCGGTATCGGGTAACCAAAGACCTGGCACCTGGTTGGCCGCCGAAAACCCGCTGCGCCGCGGTTGCAACTGGATGGCGCGTGCTTGTTTGGCGAGTACCTGCACACCGAGATCGGCATGACCATCGCGGCGGCGGCTGATTCGGCGGATCGAACCGAGCAATTGGTTTTGACTGCCTTCGGGCTGAACGCAGATCAATGAGCCTAATTTGAGAACCCCATCAATATTGGCTTCGCAACAGGCGCGAAAACCGCCCAAACTGACATTGTCCGCCGACCAGTTGACTGCTCCCGGCATATGGCGAAGCTCCCGCAAAGAATGGGTGAAGATCTTGTGGATTTCAAAAAAATCATTGATCACCGACATCCGGGTAGTGACTTGGTGACGCACGTGCTGTCGTTGCGGTGGGTTCGGCACCCAATAGAGGCTTAAATGACGCGCGACCGACAGCAACGCGGCCGACGACGTTTCCTCGCCGAGATCAAGGTCGGGCGGCGTCTCTCCGCGTTCGAGAAGCTCGATCAGATTGCCGAGCGCTTTGCATGCCGCCGCCGCCGAAAAAAATCGAAGGCCCGCCTGCGGAACAGGGGGATTACGCGTCGGCCGGGTAGGCGGCGACCCTTTGGCGAGGTCCAACCAATACGCCCCGGACTGGTAATCGGCAGAAAAGACAAATCCCGGCAAGAAATGACCGATCAGCCGATCAGCGAGGTCGATCTGCTCCAAGGTCAGGCTGTCCATCGATGAAACATGAAAGATCATCGCCTGCAAATATTGCTGCAGAACACTGGTCAAACTACGCTGCGAGGTGTAAAGCGGCATCAATTTATTTGCGTAACCGACTGCTTCAGCCGACGCGTAAGTCCTGCCAAGCGCCTGCCAAAGGGACTCGTCGGCTGCGGTATAGCGATACGCCAGCCACTTGAGTTGATGAGTACGTAAGGCTTGCAAACGCGCATCGAGTAACGGCATCGCCGCTCTGAACGCCTCGACCAACTTGTTTTTCGGCTCGGCGCGGGCACGCTCAAGACACGATTCATAAAGTGTCGTCGCTTCCCGGTAATAGGCATAATTCCGGGTCCATCGACGTTCTTCTTCGACCTTCGATGATTCGGCGAGACCGAGGTATTCTCGCTTCAGGCGCCGCAAATGCACTTGTGCCGCATCATCGAGCTGGCTGATGATGTTGAAGTAGCTGTCGATTGGAAATTTTTCAGCATACTTCAGCGATTCGAACCAGCTGTTGACCTCCTCGATGGCCTGAACGGCCGGTGCTCTGCGAATCTCGGCGACGATCCGCTTCAACTCTTTGTCATGAGCTAAAGGATGATCCGGACGTTGTGGAAAAAAATTGAACAACATCGAAAGTCGATCAGGCTGGAATGATTGACGATAAATAGGGGAGGTGAATTCTGGATTGTAGACCATTTTTCGGAAGGCACACTGAACAGAACAGCGTACGTGAAATCGCTTTTCAACTCGACGACCATCCATTTCCCCGACGATTTTCCGCTGCTCCGCTGGCAGATGGTTTATGGAAATAAAATGATTTCCGGGCCGTCGTGGGCATCGAGCTCAATGTGGGCCATGCACTAGACAGGCCTCCTTCCTGTGCCGCTTCGCTCCCCGAACCGCATTTTCAAACAACAGCGACTTGGCTTGCCTCGGCCGACGAACTGGTCTGGCAAGTGCTTGCTTTAGATGGATCGGTATCCGCGCAGCCGGTATTCAGCATCTCTTTGCCGGAACGGAGCGATAATTGACGTCCGACGAAAGGGGGAACGCCCTGCCTTGGCATGGTCGTCGGCCGGCCCGAAAAATTTAACCGAAACGAATATCACCGGCGAGCCCAACGGTCGATGATTGAGCGGTTAGTCAATGATTTTCCAAGACTCCGACAAACAATCGACGCCTTCGAACAGGTGGCGGACAGGGCTTGCACACCTTCGCCGAGAATGAGAAACTGGCCCCACTTCAATCTCAAGGAGATGGTGATGAATGCTCAAGACCTGACGCGCTGGCAAGACGTAATCGTGCAATACGGTTCTGAACTGGGCGCCAAAGTGCTGGCGGCGATCGCGTTCTGGGTTATCGGACGTTGGCTGATCGGGGCGGTCGGCAACGTGGTGCAACGGACTCTGGAACGGCAGAACACCGACGCCACGGTAATGCGCTACCTCGGCACGGTGATCAACGTCACTTTGAACATTCTGCTGGTCATTGGCATCCTCGGCTATTTCGGCATCCAGACGACGACCTTCGCCGCACTATTTGCCGCCGCCGGCGTGGCGATCGGCATGGCCTGGTCGGGGCTGCTGGCCAATTTCGCCGGAGGCGTTTTCCTGATCGTCCTGCGGCCGATCAAGGTCGGCGATTTCGTTTCTGTCGCCGGGGTGACCGGCACGGTCAAGGAAATCGGGTTGTTCGTTTCGGCGATCAACACCCCGGACAACGTATTGACTCTGGTTGGCAACAACAAAATCTTCTCCGACACCATCCAGAATTTCTCGACCAATCCTTTCCGTCGCGTCGATCTCAAGGCCCAATTGTCAGGCGCCGCGGACCATGCCGCTGCGATGGCCTTGCTGAAGCAGAAAATCGCAACGATCGCCAACGTGCTGGAGAATCCGCCAGTCGATGTCGAAATTCTCGAGTTCAACTTGGTCGGTCCGGTGCTCGCCGTCCGCCCCTATTGTCACAATGACCACTATTGGCAGGTCTATTTCGACACCAACCGGGTGATTCGCGAAGCGCTCGGTGAAGCCGGTTTCCCGGCGCCGATGCCGGCGCAGGTGGTGTTTGTCAACCAGCAACAATAACGAATGCCGCAGGCTGGTTCACCAACGCCAACCTCGCCTGTCTGCGATCGACTCGCCAAACCGGCTTTCCTTGCTCGTCCGGGTGGCTGGCTGGGCCGTGGCCAGCTACCATTGGATGAGTGACTCTGAATCGCATTTTTGACGACGGCCGAGCAAGACCGACCATTTGCGGTCTACCGTAAGGATGGCAGCCGCTAAATTTTTGCCTGGCAACCGTTTGACGCTGCTGAACAGTGGCGCCGACTATTTTCCTGCCCTGATCGCGGCGATCGACGACGCACAGCATGTCGTTCATCTCGAAACGTACATTTTCGAGGACGACCAGACGGGTCGAGCTGTCGCCGAGGCGATGATCCGTGCCGCGCGGCGGGGAGTCACCGTCCGCGTGCTGGTCGATGGTTTCGGCGCGCCGGAGTTTGCCGCTACCTTGCAGCCACAATTGGTCACCGCCGGCGTCCAGGTAATGATCTATCGTCCGGAAGTCGCCCGGCTGTTGTTGCGCCGCCACCGCCTGCGCCGGCTACATCGCAAGTTGTCGCATATCGATGGCCGGGTCGCTTTCGTCGGCGGCATCAACGTCATCGACGACTGCAACACGCCGCATCAGATTCCGCCCCGTTACGACTACGCCGTTCGGATCGAAGGGCCGTTGTTGCAGCCGATTCAATAC
>JAEUOJ010000192.1 GCA_016789495.1 Accumulibacter sp.
CATCCGCAAACCGTGGCAAAGTCACGATGATGGTTTGGAAGCGCCGGCAAGGTCTCCACCATCTCCATCGCCTCCTGCACTCGTTTGGCGCAGGTTTCAGAGTATCAGATGGCTTTGCTTGGCCTTGTGGTGAGTAAATGCGATGGCCCTGATCGTCGGATCCGGATTGAAAGACGGTCTGAAAAATGGTGTTATAACCCATTAATACGCCGAGTGACCACGACTCCGGTGCATTTAGGCAGTTCAACATCTCGCCTGGAAAAATCCCCCGAATCACCGACGTTGCAGAGTTGTCTTGCGCCTTCGATCATCGTCAGCCAAACCCCGGATGAAATGCGGGTCATTGGTCGAGCGATCCGGAACGGGACACAGCATAATATCGGACCCAGTCAGGGCGCTTTACCATCCAAGGACCACCAGCGAAAGCGAGAAGGGTAAATCGATGATTGCCACGTGCTCAATGGCAGGGATTCTCGCTACCCGGCCCACCGATTGGTGACGACATGCCGCGATAACGGGATATTACAGATCAAGGAGCGAGTCGACCGCTCAAAGCAAACCAGTGATCTTTTAAGTGGATTTCCCGTTTAATTGTCTAAAATGATTTTTAACAGGCGAACAAATGATTATCGCCCTGCCAATTTATGCAATAATTCGCTGTGGTGATTCGCCTGCGTCGAATGATAATGGCTGGTTCGCCATATAAATCCACGGTTTTATAGGAGGAGTGCATGTCGAGCATCCAGGAATTGATCGCACAACGCGAAGCTCTGGACAAACAAATAGAGGAAGCTCGCCGGACGGCCGCCGCCGCCGCGATAGCCCAGGTACGACAGTTGATTGCCGAACACGAGTTGACCGCCGCGGACTGTGGATTCAAGTCCACCGCCGTGCTTCCGCAACCGGCACCGCTTCGCAAGGCGGTTGCCGTCAAATACCGTGGTCCGAATGGCGAAACCTGGTCGGGGCGCGGTAAAGCCCCCAATTGGCTGATCAATCTCGAAACGAACGGCCAGCACCGCACTACCTTTCTGGTCGTATAATTTCCACCGCTCCAGCCGTCCCTTGATCGCTTTGGCGACCACTCCAGCCGGTTTTACCGTTCCAGAAGTCAATCGTCGAGAACGGTAAGCCGGCAGGGCTGGCGCCAGCCACTGGTCGGATTTGCGCGGCTCGGCGGCAAGACGCGGAACGGCGGCGCCCATTTCCCGGTTTTCTGCGCGAATGGCACACGCCATCTGCCCGTGAGCCGTGGCAAACGGCGCGCGGGAATCGCGAGCGATCCGGCGAATGATGCGTTTTTTGCTTTTCATGACGAGTTGGCTGGCACCGACTGCCTGGGCCCCTAAACTACAAGATTGTTCTTCTGGCGGCGAATTCCCCGCGGCTGCGCACTTGACTTTCGACCGGCACGGTCACTCATCGGCCAGCCGACGAGCGACGGCTGAAAATGCGCGGGCGGTCCAGTTCGAAGATGGCGGATCATTGTGACGATCGGTTCCCGATATTCGCATAATATCTGAACCTGGGCTTTGCAAAGGGTTTAAAATGCACATCCTGGTTACTGGTGGTTGCGGTTATATCGGTTCTCATGCCTGCGTGGCTTTACTGGCCGCCGGTTATCGAGTGGTGGTGGTCGATAATCTGTCGAACAGTCGACCGGAGGTACTCGACCGCGTCGAGCGGATCGCCGGCCAACGACCGATTTTTTTCGAGGGCGATGTCCGCGACGGGCAGTTGCTGGGCCGGGTTTTCGAACAATGGCCGATCGCCGCGGTGATCCATTTCGCTGGTTTGAAAGCCGTCGGCGAATCGGTCGCCCAGCCATTGCGCTATTACGACTGTAATGTCGGCGGAGCGATCACGCTTTGCCAAACGATGGCCGCGCATGACGTCAAAACCCTGATTTTCAGTTCGTCGGCAACGGTATATGGCGATCCGTCGTCGGTGCCGATCCGCGAGAACTTTCCGCGTTCGGCGACCAATCCATATGGCGCCAGCAAACTGATGATCGAAGATATTCTCGCCGATCTGGCGCAGGCCGATCGGCAATGGCGGATCGCCCGATTACGTTATTTCAATCCGGTCGGCGCGCATCCCAGCGGTCTGATCGGCGAGGAACCGACGGGCACGCCGAATAATCTGCTGCCTTATGTCGCGCAGGTGGCGGCGGGACTGCGCGAGCGATTGAGCGTCTTCGGCAGCGATTATCCGACGCCAGACGGCACCGGCGTGCGCGATTATATTCATGTGGTCGATCTGGTCGACGGGCACCTGGCGGCCCTCGATCATCTGCTGGCCAACGAGGGATTGCTGACGGTCAACCTCGGGACCGGCGCCGGCTGCTCGGTGCTCCAGATGGTGCGTGCTTTCGAAGCGGCCAGCGGCCGGCCGGTGCCTTATACGCTGGTCTCGCGCCGTCCCGGCGACGTCGCCAGTTGTTACGCCGACCCGTCGCTCGCCGA
>JAEUOJ010000195.1 GCA_016789495.1 Accumulibacter sp.
CAATGTACATGCCGACAATAAAAGCATATCTCTCATTGTTTGTAAAGCATTATTACCACATGTACATGCCTACATGTTTGCTAACTTTATGATTTCTTACAATTAATCAACGACTTACCTTAAGGGCTCCGGGAAGGTCCGGGAGAGCAACACCTCGAAGATTTTTACGTTCGGCAGCGACTCGCGCAATGGGTGAGGCTATTTGGCTCACACATTTTCCTTTTGAGACGGGGTTCCGGTTTCATCGCCGCTTGAAGTGGCTTGTTCCTTGTCTTCGCTCTCATCGGCGATCAACAATTGCTTGACAGCTTCGATCCGTGCCCGCGGCCGGCTTCTGCCATCACGGGTTTTGAAGCTGATGCGTTCTTGATCGGGTGGATAGACGACCAGATTGACGGTGGTCGAATCGTCGAAGGTCAACACCGCTTCGGCGCGATCGGTACGCGGTACGCTGTGCCAATAATCGATTCTCTCGTTGAGCAAGAAAATTTCGACCTCCTTGGCGCTGTTTGGGAACAACTGGATGTCGATTTCGGCGTGCCGGCCAGCGGTGCCTTCAAGAACGCTGCCGGTCAAGTATGGCCTGAAGCGCTGCAGCCAGGCCATCAGACGCACCGCCGTCCGTCGCAGTGCAATGCGTAGGGCACGTGATTCAGCGTCTTGGAAAAGTCGTTGGTAGGCGCGCAACTGGTCTTCGATTTCGCTGTCGTCAGGCAGCAAGGCGCTATCGGTCACACCCAGTTGGCGAGCCGCTTTGCGCTTCGCCCGATCCATGTCGACGACCCCTTCGTCGACCAGCAAACGGGCGGCGACTCGGGCCACGTGGCTGCGCTGGCGTTCGTTTCGACGGCTCATGGTCAATTTGGCAGGGATGCGCTGGGACAGCGGGTGAAATAACTTAGGAATCCAGGACGATCGCAGGAATGTCGTTGTCGCGAATGGTTGACCTGGCGGTTGGCGATCGATGCCTGACAACAGGGGGAGGCGCCGTGCTTCGGGATCCCGTTCACACCGCCGGCGCCATCCGCCGGCATGGGAGCCGCGAAAATACGCGCCATGGGTGAAACGAGGTCGTCGTCGATGAGCCGATGCGCTCCAGAATCATCTACGCCGCGCATCCTTTTGCTTGGCTCACGCCTTTCATCTTGAATCTTTTGCCTTGACGAGCTGATTGGCAACGGCGGATCGATGGTCCCTCGCCTCATCGTCACCAGCTCCGACGAAGGTTGTGCGCTTCTTTTCGGAGGGGAATGACGCATGCGACTGCCCTGGATAAGAATCAGGCTGGACCGTTGACACGGCGACGGCGGTGTACAATCGCCGACTTTCCAACGAATTCTAACCTGGATTGACGACATGCATATTCATATCCTCGGTATCGGTGGCACGTTCATGGGAGGGCTGGCGCAGATCGCCCGGGCGGCGGGATTTCGGGTGACGGGTTGCGATCTGGCGGTGTATCCGCCGATGAGCGGACAACTGGAAGCGGCGGAAATCGATTTCGTCGAAGGTTACGATGCCGCGCAAACGGCTTTCGAACCCGATTGCTTTGTCGTCGGCAATGCGATCTCGCGTGGCAACCCGCTGCTTGAAGAAATTCTCGCCCGTGATCTGCCATACGTGTCCGGCCCTCAGTGGTTGGCTGAACACATCCTGAAAAAAACCTGGGTGCTGGCGGTCGCCGGGACGCACGGCAAAACGAGCACCGCGGCGATGTTGGCGTGGATTCTCGAAGATGCCGGCTTGGCTCCCGGTTTCCTGATCGGCGGTGTACCCTTGAATTTCGGTGTTTCGGCTCGCCTGGCCGGTCAAGGAGGTGACACGCCGTTCTTCGTCATCGAGGCTGACGAGTACGATACCGCGTTCTGTGACAAACGCTCGAAGTTTGTCCATTACCATCCACGGACGACCGTGCTGAACAATCTGGAATTCGATCACGCGGACATTTTCAGCGACCTGTCGGCGATTGAAACGCAGTTCCATCATCTGGTCCGCACCTTGCCGTGCAACGGCTTGATCGTTTCGAATGCCGCGCAGGTCAGTCTAGAGCGCGTTCTGGCCCGTGGCTGCTGGACGCCGGTCGAGCGCTTCAATGATCCGCAAGGCTGGCAAATGATCGGCAACGATTCCGCTGGTTCCTGGAAAGTAGTCAACGGGGAGGATGTCGTCGGCACCCTGAATTGGTCGGTCAGCGGGACTCACAATCGGCAAAATGCTCTTGCCGCACTGCTGGCAGCACGGCATGCCGGAGTGCCGTTGAGTAGAGGATTGGCGGCGCTGTCGCGTTTCAGGAACGTCAAGCGGCGCATGGAGTTGCGTGGCAGCATCGATGACATCAGCCTCTACGACGATTTTGCCCATCACCCGACAGCGATCGCCACCACTCTGCAGGGGCTGCGTGAAAAGGTGGCGAACGGCCGCATCCTGGCGGTTCTCGAGCCGCGGTCGAACACGATGAAGTTGGGCGTGATGAAAGCCGCGTTGCCGGACAGTCTGGCGCTGGCGGATCGGGTATTCTGTTACGCTGCCGGGCTCGACTGGGATGCCAGTGCGGCTCTGGCACCGTTGGGCGAAAACGCCGTGGTTGAAAACGACCTTGATCGACTGGTTGGACGGGTGATCGACACCGCGATCGCCGGTGATCAGATTCTGGTGATGAGCAACGGCGGTTTCGGTGGCATCCACGACAAGCTGCTGTCGGCCTTGACCAACCGCGCCGCCGCGCGCTGGTCAGCGCAAGAAGTGGTCGGCGAGCAGGGCGGCGAAGAGTAACGTCAAGTAAATGATCGAGTAACGGAAAGTCAACCGAGCCAGCTTATCACTGTAGTCGCGCCACAAAGCAACGCTATAGACCAGAAAAACCCCGTCGAGCAGCAAGGCCGTCACCAAATACCACGGACCGCTCATGCCCAGGGTGTAGGGCAGCACAGTTGTCGCGCTGAGCATCACCACGTACAACAGGCTGTGCAGGCAGGTGAAGCGGATGCCGTGCGTCACCGGCAACATGGGCAGTCCCGATTTCTCGTAATCGAGCCGACGATAACAGGCCAGCGCCCAAAAGTGCGGCGGCGTCCAGATGAAAACGATCAAAAAAAGGACCAGCGCTTCCGGACCGACCTGGCCAGTGATCGCCGACCAGCCGAGTAAAGGCGGCATTGCCCCCGACGCGCCGCCGATGACGATATTCATCGGCGTTGCCGGCTTGAGCAGCACGGTGTAGATCAAGGCATAGCCAAGGAAGGTGGCCAGGGTCAACCACATTGTCAGTGGATTGACAAAAGCGTGCAGAATCCATAATCCGGCGCTTCCGACCAGCGTCGCCAGGGTCAGCGCTTCCGGTGCCGAGATCTCGCCACGCACCGTCGGCCGCGCACGCGTCCGCGCCATGCGCGCGTCGATCTGCTGCTCGATCAGGCAGTTGATCGCCGCCGCCGCACCCGCGACCAGGGCGATGCCCAGTGAAGCCGCGATGAACAGGGCGAACGGCGGGAAACCCGGTGCGGCGAGGAACATGCCGATCATCGCCGTGAATACGATCAAACTGTTCACCCGAGGCTTGCAGAGTTCGAAGAAAGCGGCCAGGCGTTGCCCGAGAGGGCGTCTCTGTCTGCTGAGAACGGTCATCGTTCGATCCTTTCTATCCTACCCAGGAGTATTTCAAGAGCCGCTCCAAATCCTTGAGCATGCCGGCCATGTCCGGTTGCGCCGGATAACGCATCATGACATTGCCCAGCGGGTCAACGACGTAATAACGGTGTTGCCGGCCATCCAGGAGAATACGCGCCGCTGCGCCGGCCTCGTCATCACTTGGTGCCGCGACTAACAAATCGGGATAAGCGGCTTGAACGGTCGATAACCCCGGATCGGCACGCAACTCGGTTAGACTGTGACCGAGCAGGACTCGGCGTAAACGAACCATCTCCTTGTTCAGCGCCACTTGCACCTGACGAATCTGCTGCAGATCCCGCTGACATGCCGTTGCGCAATCACCGACATTGACCATGATCAACGACCATTTCCGTTTCAATTCCTCGGTGTTCAGAGGCCGACCATCGACGTGGGTCAGTCCACTTTCCGGCAGCGGTCGAGGCGGCGTGATTAGTTCGCCATGGTTGGCCAATTTCGCCGGTCGCCACTCGAACCAATAAAGAGCGAAGGCGACGACGAATGGCAGCGCCAATAGCGCGGCGACCAGCAGCAGGGTTCGACGTCCTCGGGCCAGCGGGGCGGCGGCAGTCATGACGAAGTGGGAAAAATGATCACGATGGGCTGTTGACCAGGCGCTGTCGTGCCGCGCGGACGGTGAGCACCAGCCAGATGATCAACGTTGCCGCCGCGAATCCCCACCATTGATAGGCGTAGCCCAGATGACGTTCGATTCGCTCGTCGGGCCGTGGCCACTGACGAACAAAGCCGCCCGCGCCGCTGGCGGGAGACAATTCGATCACCACCGGCTGCACCGGAAAGGAAACCGTCTGCCGGTAGCGAGCCATGTCCAGGTTCTGCCACACCGTCTGCCAGCCGCCACCAGCCGCGCTATCCGGGGCCAGGGTCAGATAGCGCGTGCCAGGAACGACCGCTGTCCCCTCGATCTCCTGAGAACCAGCGGGTGTCGTCACTTGCGGCCAGCGGCTGTGATCCGCCAGTGCAGGCACCCAGCCACGATTCACCAACACCCGCATCTCGCTTCCCGCCAGGCGTAACGGCGTAAGCACGTGATAACCGGCCTGTTCACGATGGATGCGGTTGTCGATCAGTATCTGCCGTTGCTCGTCGTAGACGCCACGTGCGACGACCCGGCGGTAACGCAGCGACTCCGGGTCGGCTGCCGTGAGCGGCATCTGGACCGGCAGTTCGGCCCCGCGGTTGTCG
The DNA here is from genome assembly GCA_016789495.1 of Accumulibacter sp. GTDB lineage: Bacteria > Pseudomonadota > Gammaproteobacteria > Burkholderiales > Rhodocyclaceae > Accumulibacter. The sequence goes on from JAEUOJ010000195.1 coordinate 4,873, forward strand.
AGCAGACTTTGCAAAGCCTGCTTGTCGGCCGCTTTTTTCCATTGCCATTGGCCAAACGAGATGAACGACGGTACCAGCAACAGTACGGCCAGAGTGGGCAGCAGGCGCGGGCGAAGGCAGCGCAGCGTGGCGAACACGCGCACGCCGTTTGCCGATTGGTGCGGGCTGCGAGCATAATCGGCGCTCCTTTTGTCGGAGTCCGCCATGTTCAAGCTCATCGTCATTCTCTTGCTGTTGGCTGTCGTAGGGAGCCTATTCTCCGGGCTCTTCTTTCTTTACCGCGACCGCGGCACAGGCGTCCGCACTGCTCAGGCGCTGACGCTGCGCATCGGTCTGTCGATTCTGATATTTGCCTTGTTGCTGATCGGCTTTCGCTTTGGCTGGATTCCGGGCTACAGCCAATAGACGAGCACGAACAAGCCCAACCAGACGACATCGACGAAATGCCAGTACCAGGCGACTCCTTCAAAGGCAAAGTGTCGCTCGGCGCTGAAGTGTCCTTTCAAGCTTCGACCGAAGACCACCATCAGCATGATCGCGCCGAGAGTGACGTGAAAACCGTGGAAACCGGTGAGCATGAAGAAGGTCGCGCCATAGACTCCCGCTCCGAGAGTCAGGCCCAGTTCGGTGTAGGCATGATGGTATTCCCAGGCCTGAAAGCCAAGGAAGAGCACGCCGAGCAGAATGGTCAGGAACAGCCCCAGCTTCAACTGGCTGCGGTTGTTCTTCAGCAACCCCCAGTGCGCCCAGGTCAAGGTCGCGCCTGAACTCAACAACAGCGCCGTATTCAGCGCTGGAATGCCCCAGGCGCCCATCGGTGTGAATGCCACTCCTTTCGGGCCAGAAGAAGGCCAAGCGGCAGTGAAATCCTTCCACAGTGAAAATGCCGGGTCCATTCCCGCCAAAGCTGGAACCGAGATGTTGCGCACGTAGAACAAAGCGCCGAAAAAGGCGGCGAAAAAGGCCACTTCCGAGGCGATGAACCAGACCATGCCGTACCGGAACGATTTGTCTTCCCATTCCTGATAGGCGCCGGTCTGGTTTTCATGAATCACCTTGCCGAACCAGTGATAGACGACGTAACTGATGATCAACGCGGCGGCGATCATGATCCAGCGCCCTGGCGCAAAAGCATTCATCTGCAGAATGAAGCCTAGGGCGAGCAGAAAGATCCCCCCGGAGAGGATGAACGGGTAGGGGCTGGGCTGCGGTACGAAATAGTGGTTCGGATGCGGCGAGGTGTAGGTGGTCATTCGTCACTCTCTTTCTTTGGATACGGTTTTCTGGCCTTCGGCATTGAAGAAGGCGTACGACAGGGTCACGGTTCTGATCTGCTCGTCGATTTCCGGCTTGACGATGAAAGTCAGCGGCAATTCCTTGCTTTCCCCGGGAGCCAGGGACTGTTGCGAGAAGCAGAAGCAATCGAGTTTTTCGAAATGCTGTGCCGCCTGGCCCGGTGAAACGCTCGGTACCGCCTGGCCGATGATCGGTCGGTCGGACGTGTTGCGAACGAGAAACTTGGCGAGATGCAATTCCCCGGGATGCAGGTCGAGATGGGTGGTCAGCGGGCGCATTTCCCATGGCAGTCCAGGCATCACCGTGCCGGTGAATTCGACAGTGATGACACGGCTCAAGTCGATCCGTGACGGAGCAGGCGCCACGCCACGGATTCCGCCCACCCCGAGCGCGCCCTCGTTGCTGGTTTTGCCGTTGAAACCGGTCGCCGCGCACAGCACGTCGTAGAGCGGCACCATCGCGAAGGCGAAGGCGAACGCCGCAGCGACCAGCAGCATCAGCTTAAGGATCAGCCGACGGCTGGCAGGTGGCGAGGCAGGCAAAGTCTCACTGATTGGCTTGGTATTCATCTATTCACGAACGGTAATAAATGAAACCGAGTGCATAAATCGCCAGCGCCACCGCGCCAAGCACCCAGGCCAACCGCCGGCTGGCGGCGCGGCGGCGGTCGAGCTCGGCGGCGGTCAGCCTGTCCGACGGAGGGGTCATCGTGCTTCCTTTGGCGGCAACGGACGATCTATTTGATCACCGGCTGGGTTTCCCAGGAGTGATGCGGTGGTGGCGAGGAAAGATCCCACTCCAGGCCCACGGCGCCTTCCCAGACCTTGTCGGTCGCTTTCTCACCACCCTTGACGCACTTATAGACATTGATCGCGAAAAGAAGCTGCGAGAAACCGAGAATGAACGCCCCGACCGTCGAGATGGCGTTGAACTCGACAAACTGCAGCGCATAGTCGGGAATCCGCCGCGGCATGCCGGCCAGACCCAGGAAGAACTGCGGCATGAAGGTCAGATTGAACGAAACCACCGTCAGCCAGAAGTGCCATTTGCCGAGCGTTTCGCTGAACATGTGGCCGGTCCATTTCGGCAACCAGTAATACACCCCGGTCATCACGCCCATGATCCCGCCAGCAAACAGCGCGTAGTGGAAATGGGCGACAACGAAGTAGCTGTGGTGATATTGGGCATCGGCAGCGACATCGGCCAGTACCAGACCGGTCAGACCGGCCAGGCCGAACAATACGATGAAGCCTTGCGCGAACAACATCGGCGTTTCGAAACTCATCGCGCCGCGCCACATCGTCGCTACCCAGCAGAAGAAGAGCACCGCCAGCGGCAGCGAAATGAACATCGTGCTGTACATGAAGTAGAGCAGCGCTGGCACCGGCATGCCGGCGGTGAAGAAGTGGTGCGCCCAGACGATGACCGACAACACGCCGATGGCGATGAACGAATAGACCTGCGCCTTGTAACCGTAGATCGGCTTGCGCGAGAAGGTGCCGAGGACATGTGGGATCAGTCCCCAGATCGGCAGCAACAGAATGTAAACCTCGGGATGGCCGAAGAACCAGAACAGGTGCTGGAAGAGAATCGGATCACCTCCACCGGCGGCGTTGAAAAACTGGGTGCCGAAATGGCGATCGGTGAGCAGCATGGTCACCGCGCCGGCGAGCACCGGAATGGTGGCGATCAGCAAGAAGGCG
>JAEUOJ010000004.1 GCA_016789495.1 Accumulibacter sp.
AGGCAGTCTTGCGGCACATAGACGTAGCCGTTATCGTCGAGACTGGCGTCGATGGCCTTGCCGTCGATGAACGGCTGCTGGTCGAAAGCCAGCATCTGGCCGCCAAGCGACGTATTTGGCGGGTGGAGCGAGCCGAGCATATGCTCGAGCATTCGTCCTGCAGCATCGAAATTGCCGCACTTATTGATATAAGGCGATTTGTTGCTGTCGCATGCCGTGGTTTGTGGAGCGCTGATCGAAATCATCGCATGAGAGGCGGCTGGCAACCGGACAAAATCGATCGCCGACACGGGTAACCACTGGGCATAAAAGGCAGCCAGTTGTTCCATCACCGCGGTTTTGACGATGCGATCCTTGCCGCCCGAAAGCAGCCAGACGCGATCGTCGCGCAGATTTTCCGGCGAGTCGATTCGCCCAGCACGCGCCAGGGTCTCGACATCGGCACGCGAGACGCTGCTGTCCGGTGGCTTGCCGATTGCCGGCAAGCTGGTGCATCTCGTCAACGCTCTCAATGCCGATCCACCGGCGCAATTGTACGGTCCCCCGGCGATGATCCCAGCGCCACGCACCAGTTTGGCATGCGCCACTTGGAACTGAACCGCCATATACGCGCCGGATGAGATTCCTGAAACGGTCAGTCGATCATCGAGCTTCGCGGCTAATGCTGGCAAGGGTGAAGCCGCCCGTGAGGCAGTCACCCCGGCCCAGCAGAGAATGAACACGGCCAGTGGACCTGAAAGTTGGCCTTTAGGTTTAGGATTGGCGTTGGCTTCGCCAGCGTTCGTTTTTCCGGGCGTCGGCGCGCGAAATACGGCCATGCGCAGTGGTGGCAAGTGGTCTTGAGCGATTTTTTGAATCGGGGTCTGCCGTACCCGTACCGGCGCGGCAAGCCATGATGAGCTTGCACTATGCCAAGTTCGGCTCAGCGACGCATGGAATCAAAAAATTCAGCGTTGTTTTTGGTGGCTTTGATTTTGTCGAGCAGGAATTCCATGGCTTCCAGATCGTCCATGTTGTAAAGCAGCTTGCGCAAGACCCACATTTTTTGCAGTACATCGGGTTTGAGCAGCAATTCCTCGCGGCGTGTACCGGAACGATTGACATTGATCGCCGGGTAAACCCGTTTTTCGGCCATCCGGCGGTCCAGATGGATCTCCATGTTGCCGGTACCCTTGAATTCCTCGTAAATCACGTCGTCCATTCGGCTGCCGGTATCGATCAGCGCCGTCGCAATGATCGTCAATGAGCCGCCTTCTTCGATGTTACGCGCCGCACCAAAAAAGCGCTTGGGCTTTTGCAGCGCATTGGCATCGACACCGCCAGTCAAGACTTTCCCTGAGGCGGGTTGAACGGTGTTGTAGGCGCGCGCTAGACGAGTGATCGAATCGAGCAGAATGACCACGTGGCGCTTGTGTTCGACCAGACGTTTGGCCTTTTCGATGACCATTTCCGCCACTTGTACATGTCGGGTCGCCGGTTCGTCGAAAGTCGAGGCCACGACTTCGCCACGCACCGAACGGGTCATCTCGGTCACTTCTTCGGGACGTTCGTCGATCAACAGGACGATCAGGGTCACGTCAGGGTGATTGGTGGTGATGGCATGCGCGATGTGTTGCATCATCACCGTTTTGCCGCTTTTGGGGCTCGAGACCAGCAGACCGCGTTGACCCTTGCCGATCGGTGAGATGATATCGACGATGCGACTGGTGATGTTCTCCTCGCCGCGAATGTCGCGTTCGAGTTTGAGATGCTCCGACGGATGTAGCGGAGTCAGGTTTTCGAAGAGAATTTTGTTTTTAGACGCTTCGGGCGGTTCGCCATTGATTTTGTCGACCTTCACCAATGCGAAATAGCGCTCGCCGTCCTTGGGAGTGCGAATCTCGCCCTCGATGGTATCGCCGGTATGCAAATTGAACCGACGAATCTGGCTAGGGCTGACATATATGTCGTCGGTGCTCGCGAGATAGGATGTGTCCGGTGAGCGGAGAAAGCCGAACCCGTCGGAGAGCGTTTCCAAGGTCCCGTCGCCAAAAATGCTTTCGCCTTTCCTGGCCTGATTCTTCAGCAGCGCGAAAATCAGTTCATGTTTGCGGAGTCGGTTGGCTCCTTCGACATTGTTGCTGACGGCCATGTCGAGAAGTTGGCTTACATGGAAAGCCTTTAATTCGGATAGATGCATGGGTTGGAAACGGAAGCGGAGAAGGGAGGAATGAGACGACGCGCCCGAAAAAAATGCGGACGCATAATATGCGGGGCCGGCTCAACGGCGGGAAGATCAAGTCGGGAGGCGTCTGAAAATCTTGGGCAGACTTGAGTGGCGCGAGGGCGGCCGGTTGTCGAAACGGCCGCCAACCTTGAGATGCAGGGTAGCGAGTTTAGAGATTGCTGTCAATGAAAGTGATCAACTGCGAGCGCGACAACGCGCCAACCTTGGTCGCCTCGACATTGCCGTTTTTGAACAGCATCAGCGTCGGGATGCCGCGGATGCCATAACTTGCTGGCGTGCGCTGGTTCTCGTCGATGTTGAGCTTGACCACTTTCAAACGACCGGCATAGTCATTGGCGATGTCATCGAGTAATGGAGCGATCATTTTGCATGGGCCGCACCACTCGGCCCAATAATCGACGAGTACCGGCTGATCGGCCTGCAGAACTTCGACGCCAAAACTGTTATCCGTAACGTGGTGAATATGTTCGTTCATTGATAAAAACCTCATGCGGGATCTGAATTGGTTTGCCCAGGAGACAAAAGTGCTCGAGACTGATCAACCCCGCTGCGGGGAAGAGCGGTCGATTGTCACTGATTTTTCGCTGCATCAGCCCACGACGCACCTCGAAATCATGAAAAACTGTTCCTGCTTTCCCGCTCGACTCGCGACGATCGCTTAAGTCCGACAGGCTCCTGGCGGCAGTGATGAATGGAAAACCCTCGCCTTGAGGTCGGTAGGGGTCTCACAAGCGTGGATATGCTAGCGAAAAAAATTGCTCAAGGGAAGGCGCGGATCGCTGTTCGGTCGCCGATGCAAACCGGTCCTTGGGCCGGCTATCCGGATAAGGGTACGGCGTGGAGTCTCTCAACGCGGCATCCCTTGGTTGAACTGGATCGTTGGCAAACCGGATTTGCCGATCACAATGATGAATTTTTCCGCCGGTGGTTGCTCCCCGCGACATTGAAGAATTTCGGAAGAAAGTCATGACAACGAGTCCTCTGCAACAGCGCCGGTTTTCGTGTTGCTCAATTGGGCATCTGCCCGGGCGAGAGTCTGCCAGTTCCCCGTTTGATGAGCGACCTCTGTTTGTCTCGCCGCTGAGCAACTCCACAGCAGGTCACCACTTCCGAGCTGCATAAAACGGGTGGCGCACGATTCCATGCTGATCCGCTAAAGTGCTATGCCATTGCATTCATCTGGACGAAATGTTTCAAATGTTCAATAGCCAAAAACCATTGATAGCGACTGAATAATGGTCGTTATAACTGGCCAAACGCTATGTGAACCCCTTCGTGACCTAATTCCTGGTGGCTCCGGTTGCTGACGATTATCTTGCTGTTTGAAGGTGGCAAATTGACGCAGGACAAGTTGGAAGGAGTCGGGAAGTGGTCGAAACAGCAGTGGACGAATGCGAACTTTGCGAATCCCCGGGAGGCGAAGTGGTTTGGGAAAACGCCTTATGCCGGGTCGTGATGGCCGAAGAACTGAACTATCCGGGTTTCTGCCGAGTGATTCTTAACTCTCATCATCGCGAAATGACCGACCTGTCGTTTTCCGACCGTGCCCAGCTGATGACTGTCGTCTTCGCTGTCGAGTGCGCACTGCGTCGCCTGTATAAGCCTGACAAGATCAACTTGGCAAGCTTGGGCAATTTGACGCCACATGTGCATTGGCATGTGATTCCACGTTGGCGTGATGACCCGCATTTTCCGAACTCGATATGGGCCGCACCGCAAAGGATTGATTCTCCTCTACGGCGATCGGTAGATGGCCGGCTACTCGGCGAACAGATCATCTGCGCCATGCGCAAGACCTTGGCGTAGGCCCGTCTTGATCCAACCGGCGAGAGATAACACGCTTCCGCCAAGCGCTGGCTGAGATCAAGGGAGGCACCAGTTGAGCGATCTGTCACGGCTTGTTGATACTTTCGCTTGCTTCGAGCCTGATTGACAATTGACTTAGTATTCAATGAACGCTTACGACTTGCAGACCGGCTATCAGATCATCTCTCGACTGCCTTTGGCGAATGCGCCGCTGGCACAAATCGAAATCAATAGATTCCTGGACTCCCTGTTGCAAACCC
>JAEUOJ010000031.1 GCA_016789495.1 Accumulibacter sp.
AGGAATACAAGGACTCTCGAAGCCCATAGCAATGCTCGCATCGACCACCTTCTGATTCCATTGCCAAATCGGCGGTGATTTGGTCAACATTGTCCTGCCTGTCGCGTCCACTGACTGGAAATCGACCGGATGTCAGCCACGATTTGAGCCAATCGATCACAGCAAACGGGCGGCAACTCGCGTTACCGCCCGTCATCAAACATCGACTCAACCGCTTAATTGTCTTCCAGCGAGCCGTCCACGCGTTCCCGCAACTCCTTGCCGGCTTTGAAGTGCGGCACCCATTTTTCCGGCACATCCACCTTGTCGCCTGACTTGGGATTGCGACCGACCCGCGGTGGGCGGTAATTCAGCGCAAAGCTGCCGAACCCCCTGATTTCGATGCGATCACCTTTGGCCAGCGCTTCAGCCATCGCATCGAGAATCATTTTCACCGACAAATCCGCATCCTTTGCGAGTAACTGTGGAAAACGTCCGGCCAGTTGCGCGATAAGATCCGATTTGGTCATCTTTACTCTACTGTGGGTTGTTGAGCTTGGCTTTAAGCAAGGCGCCCAGGTTGGTGGTTCCTGAACTGGCGCTGCTGTCCGCGGAGAATTTCTGCATGGCCTCATGCTGCTCAGCCTGCTCCTTGGCTTTGATCGACAAGCTGATCGAACGCGTTTTGCGGTCGACATTGATGATCATCGCCTCGATTTTGTCGCCTTCCTTGTACACCTTGGTCAGGTCGTCGATCCGCTCGCGTGACACTTCCGACGCCCGTAGATAGGCTTCGATGTCACCGTCGAGTGTCACAACCGCACCGCGGGCATCGACCGACTTGATCGTGCCACGCACGATGCTGTTTTTGTCGTGTGTGGCAATGTAACTGGTATAGGGGTCGCCATCGAGTTGTTTGATGCCCAGCGAAATCCGCTCTTTGTCGGTATCGATCGCCAACACCACCGCTTCGACTTCATCACCCTTCTTGAAATTGCGAATCGCCTCTTCTCCGGGATGCGACCAGGACAGGTCGGAGAGGTGAACCAGACCGTCGATGCCGCCCGGCAAGCCAATGAACACGCCGAAATCGGTGATTGACTTGATGGCGCCGTGTACGCGGTCGCCTTTCTTGTAGTTCATCGAAAACTCGTCCCAGGGATTGGCCGCGCACTGCTTCATTCCCAGCGAGATCCGACGACGATCCTCGTCGATCTCGAGAATCATCACTTCCACTTCGTCGCCGAGTTGGACGACTTTCGACGGGTGAACGTTCTTGTTGGTCCAGTCCATCTCGGACACGTGCACCAAACCCTCGATACCCTGTTCGATTTCGACGAACGCGCCGTAATCGGTCAAATTGGTGACCTTGCCGAATAGCCGCGTCGTCGGCGGGTAACGGCGGGAAATACCGACCCATGGATCTTCGCCGAGTTGCTTGAGGCCCAGCGAGACCCGGTTTTTCTCCTGGTCGAATTTGAGGATCTTGGCTTGGACTTCATCACCGACAGCCAGCACTTCCGATGGATGGCGAACACGACGCCAAGCCAGATCGGTAATGTGCAACAAACCATCGATACCGCCCAGATCGACGAAAGCGCCATAATCGGTGATGTTCTTGACCACGCCTTTGACGATGGTTCCTTCCTTCAACGCCGCCAACAAGGCGTCACGTTCTTCACCGACACTCGCTTCGAGCACCGCGCGGCGGGAAACGACCACATTGTTGCGCTTGCGGTCGAGCTTGATGACCTTGAATTCGTAAGTCTTGCCTTCGTACGGCGTGGTGTCCTTGACCGGACGCATATCGACCAGCGAACCAGGCAGAAAGGCGCGGACGCTGTTGGTCATTACCGTCAGCCCACCTTTGACCTTACCGGTAATCGTGCCGGTGACCAGAGTTCCGTCGTTCAGCGCCTGTTCCAGCGCGTTCCAGGCGGCAACCCGCTTGGCACGGTCGCGTGACAAACGCGTCTCACCGAAACCGTTTTCCAGTTGTTCGATGGCCACCTGGACGAAGTCGCCGACTTTTACTTCGATTTCGCCTTGATCATTCAGAAATTCTTCGAGGTCGATATAACTTTCGGACTTGAGTCCGGCGTTGACCACCACGAAATTCTGGTCGACGCGTACGACTTCGGCGGTGATGACTTCACCCGGACGCATTTCCTGGCGCCCAAGGCTTTCTTCAAAAAGTTCGGCAAAGCTTTCTTGCATGGAAGGATTAGCTGACATATGTGAATTGACTGACCTGACCGCGAACTACGCGGGGTACGTTAATCGAGATCCCCCGTCACAGTGACGTTGGCTAGCACGCACTACAAGCAGGAAAAACCGCCGGCGAACTTCCGGGGAAATGGCATCCAGGCTTGCGAACCAGACGTCGAACGGGTGACACCTTTGGCAAAAAGCGACCGCCTTTTACCGGTTTTTCGGAACCTGTCTGACCCAATCCAATACCTGGTTCACCGCACAGTCGATGGTCAGGTGAGTCGTATCGAGCAATTCAGCGTCCGCACTCTGCTGCATCGGAGCGACGCTGCGTTGGCTATCCCGTTCGTCACGCGCGCGCAGATCCAGCAGAAGGTCCGCAATACTAGCAGCGATTCCTTTTTTTAACAACTGCTTATATCGTCGCTCAGCGCGCATCTCGACACTTGCCGTGAGAAACACTTTGCAGCGCGCATCAGGAAAGACCGTCGAAGCCATATCGCGGCCATCGGCGACCAAACCGGGGGCGCGGCGGAAGGCGCGTTGCCGGAAGAGCAGCGCCGACCGGACCGTCGGTAAAGCCGCGACGCGTGAGGCGCCGGTCGAGATATCTTCGCGGCGAATGGCATCGCTGACATCTTCTCCGGCAAGAGAAATTCGTTCACCGGCGAACTCCACATCGAGTGTCGCAGCCAACCTCGCCAACGCGGCCTCATCGGTCCAGTCTACGCCCGCCCGATTCGCGGCCAGCGCTGTCAAACGATACAAGGCGCCTGAATCGAGATAATGCCATCCCAAAGCGGCGGCGACCCGCGTCGCCACGGTCCCCTTTCCAGAGGCCGAAATGCCGTCGATGGCCACCACCGGCACCGGCTGGCCAATGTCGGCAAAACGCTGAAAATAGTCAGGGAATGTTTTTGTCACCGTCCCGGGATCATTGATTCGCAAAGGCGTACCCAACGTGGCCAATGAAAAGCACATCGCCATCCGATGATCGTCGTAGGTATCGATCACGGCGGGAGACAATCCCTGTGCGGGTGGATGGATGCGGATGTAGTCGGACCCCTCGTCGACCTGGACCGACAATTTGCCCAGTTCGGTGGCCATGGCCGCCAGCCGGTCGGTTTCCTTGACCCGCCAACTGGCGATATTACGCAGTGTTGTCGGACCGCAGGCGAACGGCGCCATCGTCGCCAGGGTCATCGCCGCATCAGGAATGTGATTGGCATCGAGATCGAGCCCGCGCAATAACGAACCGGCAGGCGCCGAGGCTTCGATCCAGTTTTCCCCGTAGCTGATATTCGCGCCCATTGCCGCCAGTGCTTCGGCGAAACGGATATCACCCTGCACCGAATCACGACCGATGCCTTCGACCCGTACCGGTCCGCCACCCAGGGCGCCGAGAGCCAGAAAGTACGAGGCCGACGAAGCATCGCCTTCGACATGAATCTCTGCGGGTGAACGATAGACGCTGCCGGACGGCACGGTGAAACGTTGCCAACCGTCCCGTTCGACGTTCACCCCAAAGCGCGCCATCAACGCCAGGGTGATTTCGACATACGGCTTGGAAATCAATTCGCTGGTCACTTCCACGCGGGTTTCCACCTCATAAAGTGGCAAGGCCATCAACAGACCGCTGAGGAACTGGCTGGATACGTCGCCACGCAGTTTGATCACCGGCATGTCGCCCGGTTTCGGTGGCGACGGCGGATCGATGAGCAAGGGCGGGAAGCCAACAACGCCGGAATAATTGATATGGGCGCCCAATTGCCGCAAGCCATCGACCAGATCACCGATCGGCCGCTGATGCATGCGCGGCACGCCGGTCAGCGCGTAGCGGCCCCCGGACAGGGCCAGCACCGCGGTCAACGAACGGAAAGCGGTGCCCGCGTTGCCGAGAAACAAGGAGGCCGAGCGGACCGGCAGTTTACCCGCGGTACCGCGCACCCGGTAAGCATTCTCGCCGATCGGCTCGATGCTGACCCCTAGCGCTCGTAACGCATCGAGCATGCGCGCCGTATCGTCGGAGTGCAGCAGATCGTGCAGTTCTGTGTCGCCGACCGCCAGTGCCGCCAACAGTAACAGACGGTTGGAAATGCTTTTCGAACCGGGTAGCCGCACCGTGCCTCGCGCGGCCACCAGTTGTGGCAGGTCGATGAAATCGGCGCTCACTCTTTTGCTTTCTGGTCAGCCCAGGCGCGACGGGCGTTGCGCGCGCGCGCGAAAATCGTTTCCAGACAAGTGCCATCATTTTGCTGCAACGCGGCACGCAAGACATCGAGCTGCCGGCTGTAATGATCCAGTTCGCCGATCAACGCCTCCCGGTTGGCCAGACAGATGTCGCGCCACATTTCCGGGTGACTGGCGGCAATGCGCGTGAAATCGCGAAACCCGCTGGCGGCGAACGAAAAAAGTAGCTCGCTGTTGTCGCGCGACAACAGCTCATGCACCAGCGCGAACGACAGCAGATGCGGCAAATGGCTGACGGCGGCGAACACCTGATCGTGTTCGGCGGGAGTAAGCTCCTTGATCCGCGCGCCGCAGGATTCCCACGCCGAACGCACTAGGGCAATCGCTTGCGGGGTGTTTTCGGCCAGTGGCGTCAATACGACATTCTTTTGCTGATAAAGATCGACCCGCGCCGCCAGCGCGCCGCTGTTTTCGGCGCCGGCAATCGGATGCGCCGGAACAAACTGGCCGAGACGGTCGCCGAAATGCTGTCGTGCGGCGGCGACAACGTCACACTTGGTGCTGCCCGCGTCGGTAACCACCGTTTGCGGACCCAGACAGGGCGTAATGCGACGCATGATTTCAGCACTGCCCCCCACCGGCGTGGCGATCAGCACCAGGTCAGCGGTCGACACTTCCTGACCGACGTTGAAACCGGCGCGGTCAACCAGACCGAGTTCCAGGGCCTGGGTCAGCGAGCCAAGGGTCCGCCCGAAGCCAACCAGTTCGCGAACTTGGCCGGCATTGCGCAGCGCCAGCGCGAACGAACCGCCGATCAGCCCGACGCCGAAAATGACCACTTTATCGAATAGCGGCCGACCGCTCACCGTCTTATTTCCGTTCGTCGTTTGATAGGGCCGCTTCCAGCGCCGCGAGGAAGCGATGGTTTTCGTTGGCGGTACCGATGGTCACCCTTAACCAGTCGGGCAGAGAGTAACCGGCCAACGGTCGGATGATCACCCCTTGCCTGAGCAATTGCGCGTTGACGTCTACGGCGTTGGCGACTTGAAAAGTCACAAAATTGCCGGACGAAGGAATATAACGACACGCCAGTTGGGTCAAACCGCCACAGATTTGCGCCATGCCATCACGATTGAGCGCGTAGCTGCGGGTGACGAATTCCTCATCGTCCAAAGCGGCCGCGGCGGCGGCCAGCGCCAGGTTGTTGCAGTTGAACGGCTGGCGAATCCGATTCATCAGATCGGCGATCGTCGGCGAAGTCACTGCGTAACCGATGCGCAAACCGGCCAGGCCATAAATTTTCGAAAAAGTACGGGTAATTACCAGATTCGGATGCTCTTTCAGCCAAGTGAGCGCGTCGTAGCGTTGCTCGGGCGGCAAATAGTCGTTATAGGCTTCGTCGAGAACGACCACTACCTCGTCGGGAACATCCTCCAGAAATGCTTTCAATTCAGGATGCGGCAGGAAGGTGCCCGTCGGGTTGTTTGGATTGGCGATCCAGATCATCCGGGTATCGGAACGGATCGCTGACCGCATCGCTGACAAATCGTGGCCGTATTCCTTCGCCGGCACGACGATCGCCTTGGCCCCCGCCGACAAGGTCGCCAACGGGTAGACAGCAAAAGCGTATTGGGCAAAGATCGCCGACCTTCCGGGGCCCAGAAAGACGCGGGCGACCAGGTCGAGTACGTCGTTCGAACCATTGCCGAGCACCAGGCATGACCTATCGGCACCGGTATGCGCCGCCAACGCCGCTTTGAGATCGAAATCATCGGGATAGCGCGCCAGATCGCTCAGCGCGGCTTCGATTGCCAGACGTGCTTTCGGACTCATGCCGAGCGGATTTTCGTTCGACGCCAGCTTGACGATCTGCTCGACGGCCAAGCCCATTTCACGGGCCAACTGGGTGATCGGTTTGCCCGGCTGATACGGAGATATGGCGCGGACGTAGGCCAGTGATTGATCGTGCAGTGCCATGACAGGGCGATCCTCAAAAAAACGACCGCTATAAAGCGGCGGCCGGATACGAACCAAGAAGCTTCAGATAGGGCGCGCGACAGGTCAACTCGGCCAAAGCGGCGCGGACGCTTTCATCCTCACGATGACCTTCGATGTCGACAAAGAAGACATATTCCCACAAGGTGTGTCTGGCGGGACGCGACTCGAGCCGGGTCATAGACACGCCAGCATCGGAAAAAGGAGCCAGCAGCCTGCTTAACGAACCGGTTTGATTCTGCGCCGACATGATCAGCGAGGTCTTGTCGCGACCGCTACGACCGGCGTCGTGGCGGCCGAGGACCACGAACCGGGTAGTGTTGTTCGGTTCGTCTTCGATGTTGCTGGCCAATTCCGGCAAGCGATAACGCTCGGCGGCGGCTTGTCCGGCAATCGCCGCCGCGCCCTCTTCCTCCGCCGCCAGTTGCGCGGCCTGCGCGTTGCTACCGACCGGCAGACGTGGCACCTGCGGCAATGATCGATTGAGCCATTCGTGACATTGCGCCAGCGACTGGGCGTGCGAGTAGACCCGCTTGACCTCGCGCAAGTCGTGGACCTTGGACAGCAGATGTTGGTGAATGCGCAACACCACTTCGCCGCAAATGCGCAACGGCGTGGTCAACAACAGGTCGAGTGTGCGGCCGATCGCGCCTTCGGTCGAATTCTCGATCGGCACGACGGCATAATCGGCATGACAGGCTTCAACTTCTTTGAACACCTCGTCGATCGACGTCTGCGGCAGCAATCGGGCGGCGTGGCCGAAGTGCTTGATCGCCGCGCTTTCCGAAAAGGTGCCCAGCGGCCCGAGGAAAGCGATGCCCAGCGGCTGCTCGAGCGACAAGCATGCCGACATCACCTCCCTGAAAAACCAGCTGATACTCTCGTTTGACAGTGGCCCGGCATTCATTTCCTGGATGCGTTGCAATACCTGCGCTTCGCGTTCGGGACGATAGATGAAGCCGGCATCGCCATGCCGAGCCTTGATCGCGCCGACTTGTTGCGCGTAACGAGCCCGCTGATTGAGCAGCTCAAGCAGTTGCGAATCGAGCCGGTCGATTTGCTGACGAACTTCCGCCAGTTCCTGCTGTAGTGGGTCGGTAATCGCCATCACCCCCCCGCGATCCAACGCGTCAAATGTGGTTTTCGCCAACCTCGTCGATCGGGCCGGATCGTCAGCCGTCGCTCAGTGACCATCGCTTTCTTCATCGACTGCGCCATTCGACGTGTCGGCGGTATCGGCCGCCTCGCCGAGTTCACTTTCTTCCTCGGACTCGACGATCTTCTCGAGACCGGCGAGTTTCTCGCCGGCGTCGAGCGCGATCAAGGTCACGCCCTGAGTCGCGCGACCCAGTTCGCGGATTTCACGGACCCGCGTGCGAATCAGCACCCCGCCTGTGGTGATCATCATGATCTCATCCTCGTCGCGCACCAGGCGGGCGGCGACGACCTTGCCGTTGCGTTCGCTGGCGGCAATGGCGATGACTCCTTGCGTCCCACGGCCGGAGTGCCGAAAGTCGGCCAATGCCGTACGCTTGCCATAACCGTTCTCGGTGGCCACCAGCACGGTTTGCTGCTCATTGTCGGCGACCAGCAGCGAAAGCACTTGCTGATTGTCGCCCAACCGCATGCCACGCACACCGCGCGCGGTACGCCCCATCGGCCGAACATCCTCCTCATCGAACCAAACCGCCTTGCCAGCATCGGAAACCAGAACCACATCTTGTCTGCCGGTGGTGATTTCGGCGCCAATCAGCACGTCGCCCTCGTCCAGAGCGACGGCAATGATGCCGTTCCTGCGCGGATTCGAGAAATCGGACAAGGGTGTCTTTTTGACCGTACCCTGCGCGGTGCACATGAAAATGTAGTGATCGTCGACAAATTCTTTGACAGGCAAAACAGCACCAATCTTTTCGCCGTCCTCGAAAGGAAACAGGTTGACGATCGGCTTGCCGCGACTGGTTCGTGTCCCTTGCGGAACTTCATAAACCTTCAGCCAATACACTCGGCCACGATTGGTGAAGCAGAGAATGAAATCGTGGGTATTGGCGATGAATAAATGATCAACAAAATCATCGCTTTTCATCGATGCCGCCTGTTTGCCCCGACCACCGCGCCGTTGCGCGCGATAGTCGGCCAGCGGTTGCGATTTGATGTAACCGGTGTGCGACAAGGTGACCACCATGTCGACCGGGGTGATGAAATCCTCGATACCGAGATCCTGGGTATTGATGACGATTTCCGAGCGCCGCTTGTCACCGAACTGGCCGCGAATGGCGGTCAGTTCGTCGATGATGATTTGCGAGATCCGTTCGGGACGAGCCAGGATGTCCAGCAGGTCGGCGATCCGTTCGAGCAATTCGGCAAAATCGGCGACGATCTTGTCGCGCTCGAGACCGGTCAGACGTTGCAGACGCAAATCAAGTATTGCCTGCGCCTGGATCTCGGTCAGCAGATAACCCGCGTCGCTCAAACCGTAGTCGCCGGTGAGACTGATCGGCCGAGTCGCATCACGAGCCGCGCGGGCGAGCATCTCGGCGACCGTCGGCGACGGCCAGCGACGACTGGTCAGCGCCCGCCGCGCGTCGACCGGGGTCGGCGAGGACTTGATCAGGGCAATGATCTCATCGACGTTATCCAGCGCCACCGCCAGACCCTCTTGAATGTGCGCCCGTTCACGCGCCTTGCGCAGTTCGAAGACCGTTCGTCGGGTCAACACCTCGCGACGATGCCAGAGAAAGCATTCAAGCATCTGCTTGAGGTTCAGCAAGCGTGGTTGACCGTCGACCAGCGCCACCATGTTCATGCCGAAGGTGTCCTGCAACTGAGTCTGCTTGTACAGGCAGTTCAGCACCACTTCGGCGACTTCGCCGCGCTTCAATTCGATCACCACGCGCATGCCCGATTTATCGGACTCGTCACGCAGGTCGGAAATACCATCGATGCGCTTTTCGTTGACCAGCTCGCCGATTTTTTCGAGCAAGGTCCGTTTGTTTACCTGGTACGGTAGTTCATCGATGATGATCGCCTGGCGATTGCCACGGTCAATGTCCTCGAAGTGCGTCTTGCCACGCATGATCACCCGGCCCCGACCCGTGCGATAGCCTTCCCGGACGCCAGCGACACCGTAAATGATGCCGGCGGTCGGAAAATCGGGCGCCGGCATCCGTTCGATCAGTTCGTCGATCGTCACCTCGGGGTTGCCCAACAGCAAGAGGCAGGCGTCGATCACTTCGCCGATATTGTGCGGCGGGATGTTGGTCGCCATACCGACGGCGATCCCCGACGAGCCGTTGATCAACAGATTGGGGATTCGCGCCGGCAAGACCAGCGGTTCTTGTTCGGAGCCGTCGTAGTTCGGACCGAAATCGACCGTTTCCTTGTCGATGTCGGCGAGCAATTCATGACCGATACGCGCCATGCGTACTTCGGTGTACCGCATCGCCGCGGCGTTGTCGCCATCGACCGAACCGAAGTTGCCCTGTCCATCGACCAGCATGTAGCGCAGCGAAAAATTCTGCGCCATGCGCACGATGGTGTCATAAACCGCGGTATCGCCATGCGGGTGATATTTACCTATCACGTCACCGACGATCCGCGCCGACTTCTTGTAGGCTTTATTCCAGTCGTTGGATAACTCGTGCATGGCGAACAGCACGCGCCGATGGACCGGTTTGAGACCATCTCGTGCATCCGGCAAGGCACGCCCGACGATCACGCTCATCGCGTAATCGAGATACGACCGGCGCATCTCGTCTTCGAGGCTTATGGGGAGGGTTTCTTTGGCGAAAACGTCCATCTTATTTCCACTGGCGACGTTGCTCGTAGGCGCGAGTGCCGTCTTGTTTTAAGCCTGCCATTCTACCACGTCACCGGCCTCCTCCTGCCGGCAAAATCCCGCTTTACACCCCGGTTTAGCGCAAATTCGGCAATGCCGGGTCAGCACGCCATTGTCATCACGGCAAGTCGATCAACCACGTTTCTCCAACCTCTCGGCGTTGTCTCTCACTTGTTTGAGGAGCGGCTGGATCCCGCGTTCGCCAACCGAAGCCAGGCGGCCGGACAATTGATACCAGTGCAAGACCAACCTGAGCAATGGTTCCACAGGCGAGGGTTGACGCTCGTCGGACAAGCCTTTTTGCCCGGCAAGGTGATGTGCGGCGGCCAACGTTTCGGAAACAAGTTCGCTGGTGGTGGTCACGGTTTGTGACAGAAACTGCTGCATCTCGCTTTGCAACGCGGCAAACGTCGCGCCAAGCGCCTCGATCGGCACAACGACTTTTTCGCCGCTCATGATGACTAGTTCAGCCCATTGCTGTGTCGAGAGCAGAGGCAACGAATGTCGCAAACCGTCGCTTCGCTGCCAGATCACGTCGATTGAACCGCTGGTCAGGGCTTGCAACTGCCTGCCGAGACTGATCCATTGCAAAACGGGCGCCATCAACTGGTCACGAAGTTCGTTGCGGGTCATGATTGATTCTCCTTCGCGTCCGGTTGGCATTGATCAGACGCATTTTTGATTGATAAGGGCGGAAGTAAAGTAAAGAAAGAGGAAAAGGGGTGATCGATCGGATTCGCAGGCCGCTTGACGCTCCTGTTCGCCTCCCATTCATTGCCCATTCATGAAGCACGGCACTCGAAAAAGGCTGAGTACAGCCGATTGGCGGCGTATCCTTGGCCACGACAGACCTGTGTTTTCACTTCCAGCGACGGTCGACGACAAGCTGACAGCCGCGGCAATCGAATTTGGCGCGTGACAGCAAAAATATCGCCGATAAGGCAACGGGGGTTCGATGCCCCTCACAGAAAACGTGCTGCATCGTCGAAATCGATCCTTCGTTGCTCCGGCACTTCGCCACGCGCAACACGGGCCAGCACGAAAGCCCTTTGACGTGGCGATGAACCTTTGAACTCGGCGACCGAAAAATCTATTTCGGCGGCATTGGGGTCGTTGGACTCGCCCACCACAATATTTGTGGCGTTCAGGAAAAGCCTGTGCTGAGCGATATGTAGATAGTGATCAGGGTTATCAAGGACCGTGCACAGGGTTTGCAACTCGATTTCCAGGATATTTTCCGCCGTTCCGATTTCGCGTAATTGCTGTTCGTTGGCCAACAATTGCTCGGCAAGCCGTTCCTGCTCGGTTCGTCCGTCCTCTACCGTCGAGAACATCGAACCCAAACCGGGTCCTTGTTGCTGCAGCATCCGCCAACGGGACTGCAGCAGATTTCGGTTGCCCTCGAGTTCGCTGCGCTCGGCACGGTTCTCGGCAATTTGCGCCAATGCTTGCGCTAACAGGTATTCATAAGCCGCCGCTCCAACCAGACGACGCAACCTGGATTCTTCGCGGCTACAGATATGCGTGCGGTGGTCGGAGAAACTGACGCTGGTCTGCAGCACATCGCGGCGAACCATTTCTCCTTGAACGGCCATTCCCAAACTCTGTTGTTCTCGATAATCCATGCCGAGCACTAGGAAAGCTTCGTCCAGTTCCGGGTATTTGCCGAACACAGTGCGTAGTTTTTCAGAACGTCCGAGAGTGACGCCGATGTCGTTCGGGGTGACGAAAAACGCCCGCCACAAGGGATCAGCCGCCCAGTTGGCGGCAGCCAGCTCCCGCACCGGCGGCAGATCACGAACCATTGTTCCGAGGAATTCGATCGTCGATCTGACGGCCGGCGCCAGGCGTTTGTGGCAACCCGGCAAGACCTGTAAACGTGGATTGGTCAGGGTCAGCGCTTTATCGATCGCGCCGCGCAGCAGTTCATCGGAAATCTGCTGGTGGTCGAATTGCGCGGAACGATTTTTGAACCAGTCGAGTATCCCCATGCGCATTCCTCTCGCAATCGGCAACCGCCGATACCAGATCGCCGCCATTCGAATGGGTCACAGCTCCCCGGCGCTGGCTGGTTGCGTCAGAAAGTGCGGATCACAGACGGTCGGCAGGTTTTACACACCAACGAAAACCGGTATCCATGGCTGCAAGCGGCAGCCGTTTCAAAAAGTTGTTCGCTCAGCCATCGAGCGGATGATGATGGACCACCGTTTCGCGGCGATCCGGCCCGGTGGACACGATATCGATCGGAATCTCGCAAATCTCTTCGATCCGGGCCAAATAGGCGCGAGCCGTTGCCGGCAGCGCGTCCATCGTTTCGACACCCGCCGTCGACGCCGTCCAACCCGGCAGCGTTTCCAGGATCGGCCGACAAGCGGCCACTTCGTCAGCCCCCATCGGTAAAAGGTCAAGCGTGCGATCGTCGAGTCGGTAGCCGACACAGATTTTCAGTTCGCCGAGGCCGTCGAGGACGTCGAGCTTGGTGATGCACAAACCGGTCACGCCATTGATCTGAATCGAGCGTTTCAGCGCGGCGAGATCCAGCCAGCCGCAGCGACGCTTACGACCGGTGACCGTGCCGAATTCCTGACCCTTGTGCGACATCTGATAGCCCGGCGAGTCCACGGAATCAATAGCCAGTTCGCTGGGAAACGGACCGCTGCCTACGCGTGTGGTGTAAGCCTTGGTAATGCCGAGCACATGGTGCAGCATCCCTGGACCGATCCCGGATCCGGCCGCGGCCTGACCAGCAACGCAGTTCGACGAAGTGACGAAGGGATAGGTCCCGTGATCGATGTCGAGCAATGCGCCCTGGGCGCCTTCGAACAACAGATTCCGCCCCGCCTTGTTCAGCGCGTGCAGCGCCGCCGAGACATCGGTAACCAATGCCTCGATGGCTTCGCCGTCGGCCATCGCCTGTTCCAGCACCGCCTGATAATCAACTGGCGCAGCGTTCAGGAAACGAGTGAGGACGAAATTGTGATAGTCAATGTTTTCTTTGAGTTTGTCGGCGAAACGTGACGGGTGGAACAAGTCGTAGACCCGTAACGCCCGCCGGGCGACCTTGTCTTCGTAAGCAGGCCCGATTCCCTTGCCGGTGGTTCCGATCTTGGCATCGGCGCCTTTCGCCGCTTCCCGTGCATGGTCGAGCGCGGCGTGATACGGCAGAATCAATGGGCAGCCCGGACTGATTTTCAGGCGTGCCCGGACATCGATTCCTCCCGCTTCCAGAATATCGATTTCATTCAGTAGATGATGGACATCGAGAACGACGCCGTTGCCGATGAAACACTCGACACCATCGCGGACGATTCCGGAGGGCACCAGATTGAGCTTATAAACCTTGCCGTCGACGACCAGGGTATGCCCGGCGTTGTGCCCCCCCTGAAAACGGACGACTCCACCGGCGTGATCGGTCAACCAATCAACGATTTTGCCTTTGCCTTCGTCACCCCATTGCGTGCCAACGACCACAACGTTCTTAGCCATCCTTTTCATCCATTCCTGTGGAAGTCTTCGACGAGCCATTGACCCCGTCGACAAATCAGTTGGCGATCGATCCATGGTCGGTCATCGCCCGTTTCGCCGGGCAACCGTTCGATGACGATTTCACCTTGTCGGCGCAATTCGGCAATGGCCAGACCGAGAGTGGCATCCTGCGGGGCATGGGGGGCCAAAATGGCTTTCGTCGCCTGATCGTCGACGACGGCACGCGCCAATTCACGCAAGTCGAGCGAAAAACCGGTCGCCGGTCGGGCCCGCCCGAAAGACTGACCGACTCCGTCATAACGCCCACCCAACGCCAGCGCACTGGCCGCTTTGGCATGATAGGCCGCGAAAACGACACCATTGTGATAGTGGTATCCACGCAGATCAGCCAAGTCAAAGGACAGCGCCAAATCCGGCAGTGCCAGGTGCAACTGATGCAAAGCGGCCAAGGCCGCGTCGATCTCGGGTATGGCCGGCAAGGCACGCCGTGCCTCTGCCAGGATTTCCGGTCCGCCATACAGGTCCGGCAGACGCAGGAAACTTGAGCGCAAGGGTTCGGCCAAGGATCGGCCGCATTCGCGAAGTCCAGGGACATCCTTGGCCTGCAGCAAGCGTAGCAGCAGGCTTTCGAAACCGGCGTCGCAGCCCGCCGCTGCCGCCAGGGCGCGAAAAACGCCAACATGTCCCAGATCGATCCGTGTCGCTTGGACGCCTGCCGTGTCCATTGCTCGGGCCATCAGTCGGATCACTTCGCGATCGGCCGCGATGCCGGCATGCCCATAGAGTTCGGCGCCGAGCTGGATCGGTTCCCGGCTCGCTGTCAAAGAAGCTGGCGTGGTATGCAGAACACTTCCGCAATAACACAAACGGGTCACGCCTTGACGATTGAGCAAGTGCGCGTCGATCCGGGCCACTTGCGGGGTGATGTCCGCCCGCACTCCGAGAGTCCGCCCGGACAATTGGTCAACCAGCTTGAAAGTCCGTAACTTGAGGTCCTGACCGGAACCGGTCAACAACGAATCGAGATGTTCGAACAGTGGTGGCCTGACCAATTCATAGCCGTGCACACGAAAGAGATCAAGCAA
>JAEUOJ010000051.1 GCA_016789495.1 Accumulibacter sp.
GAATCGTAGCTTGGGTAACGCCGCGTATCGTGAATGCGCCGGCAACTACGACTCCCGGCAGTATCTCGATCCCTTGGTCGCTACGCAGGCCATCGGCGGACAGGTCAACTATTTTTCAGGTGGTGAAGTCGTCGCTCCCGATACCGGCAACAAGACCTTCGTCCTCGCCGATAACGCCGACTACAACGATCGCCTAGCATTTATACATCCTGATGACATTTTCAATCCCCTGATCAGGCGCCGAGATTTCAACACAGTTATCAGGACGATGCTGGATCATTTCAAAGCCCAGAGCGATGCGATCAAGGCGGAAAACGACGCCATTGCTCTCAGAAACCTGATCAGAATCAATGCCGGGCTGCCATTGGAAGTATTGGAATCGCCCCTGCCGCTCATGGTCATCGCCGGCAGCAAAGGAACCGACAATCTGTCCTGTCCGGCCGTTGATCTCTTGCACATCTACGACCCGCTGCCGTCCTTTTGTAAGAATTGGAAAGAAATGCTCTTTCTCACCGAATTGCCGTCACCAGGTCCTATCACCATCGATGGCGCGCCGTCTTCGGAAACTTGCAGTCGGGTGCTGATTTTCAGCGGCCGCAAAACAGCGACGCAAACCCGGTTGACCGCCAGCGACAAGGCGAACAAGAACAATTATCTCGAGTCCCCAAACGCTGCTTCTTTCGCGGTGCCGATCGCCGCTTCCTCCGCCTTCGCGGGAATGAGCCAGTTTGACGTCAACAACCCGAGTACGGATTTGATCAGATGCCTGCTATGAACTCTTGGAGCCTGTCGGACTGGGGCTTGATCCACGACGCCGGCGGGCGATGCGGTTCATTTGCCTTCCGTTTCGCGTTACCTCGGCCCGCCATGCGTCTCGAAATCGTCAACAACGATGGTCCTCGCTCTTCCTCGTGGCCGCCGCCGATCCTTGAAATCCGACAGACTCCTGACTTGCGGGCATTATCGGCACGGAACGGCGGTTTCACGCTGACCGAAGTCGCGGTGGTGCTGATCATCGTCGGCCTGTTGCTTGGCGGCGTGCTGGGCCCGCTCTCGGCGCAGAATGATTTACGCGCCACCAACGAGACCAAAGCGGCCTTGGCCGAGATTCGTGAAGCGTTATTCGGTTATGCGGCGGCGAAGGGGCGTTTGCCTTGCCCGGCCAATCCCGAGCTGGCCAACAATGATGTGTCCGCCGGCGTGGAAGGCTCGTATATCTCCACGGGCTGCGCCAATCTCGCCGGCGTGCTGCCCTGGGTGACCCTGGGGGTTGGCGAAACCGACGCCTGGGGGAACCGTTTCAGTTATGTGGTCAGCACGAAATTCACTCGTCCGCCGCCGCTTGCCGCGTTTGCCTCGGGTGAATGTACCGGCACGCCGCCACCGTCCCTACCCACGTCCGCGGGTTTCGCCTTATGCACGGTCGGCGATCTCAGTATCGCCAATACCGCCGGCGGCGTCGGCGTGGCTTCGGGTTTGACGGTGGTTGTCGTCTCGCATGGCAAGAACGGCGGCGGCGCTTTCTTGACCAGTGGCAAGCAGATCCCGATCAGTAGCGACAACGATGAAATCGAAAATCTGTTGATCAAGGATTCCGCAACCGGCAAATGGAAGAACGCAGGCTTCGACAAGGTGTTCATCAAGAAAGCGCCGACCGTCAGCTTCGATGACGAATTGACCTGGATCTCTACCCCGCTGCTGCTGAGTCGGATGATGAGCGCCGGTAAATTGCCGTGATCTGGGCTGCGCCGTGCTCGAATATTCTTGGCGGCACGTTTCGGCATCGTGAGATGGAAAGGCCGGCAGCCCTCCGGCGCTGGCGCCGTGTATCAGCCCAACAACCGGTTGGTCACCCTTCCAAGACGTCGGGCCGACTGGGCAATTCGACCGTCTGTGATTGCAATCGGCGTCAAGCAAGATAAAGAATCCGACCAGGCAAACACACCATCCTCGGCCAGATGTTCAGATAACCCGTCGTGTCAATTGGATTTGTTTGTTGCGGTCGAATTCGGGCTCATTTCCTGCCAGATGTTCCGGCAATGCGTTTCCCTGATCAGCCAGGTCGCCAGCGCGCCGAAACCTGCGGTGCCGGCTAGTAGCAGCAGGCCGGCATGAAAGTCGTCAGGGCGATAGATCCGAGCCCCGTTGGCGCCGACGCCCCCTTGCCAGCTTTGATCAATCACCCAGCCAACCAGCGGTTGCAGGATCGCCCCGGCGAGAAAGCCGCCCATGTTGATGACGCTGGTCGACATCCCGGACAGTTGCGGCGGATTGACTTCCTTGGCGCAGGCCCAGGTCAGCGTGAAACTGGCGGTGACCAGGCCCATGACCGCAATCAGACTGTAGGAGACGGACAAGGGCAGGGTACGGGCAGTCAACCACACCAGCCAAATACCGAGATAGGCGTGACTGGTGACAATCAGCACCGACTTACGTAGCCTGAGTCGGTCGGAAAGAGCGCCGATGAGCAGGCATCCGATCGCGAACCCGGCAAAATAAAGGCTGACATGGTTGGTCGCCGTCGCCCGGCTCATGCCGTGCGCCTGGGTCAGAAAGGGCGTGACCCACAAACCGGCAAAGGCAAAAAAGCTGCCGCTGATCCCGAAGTTGATGCAGACCAAAGGCCAGGTGGCGCGATTGCGCAAAACCGACAGCAGACCGGACAGGACGATGGTCCGGTCGAAACGCGGTCTGTCGGTGGCGGCGGTCGGGACGCTGCCGGGCCGGGTCGGTCGGTCGAGCACCCAACGCCAGCATCCGACGCCGAGTATCACCGAAACCACCGCCAGACCGACGAAAATGCTACGCCAGCCAACGTGCTGCGCCAGCCAGGACAAGGGCGCGCCGGCGAGCACCGACCCCATGTTGCCGATCAGCATGCAAACACCGACGACACTGGCGAAGCGTCGATCCTCGAACGACAAGGCGATGATCTTGAGCATGGCGATGAAAGTCACCGACACGCCGAGGCCGATCAGCGTCCGACCGAGCAAGGCCATGTCGAGATTCGGCGCCAGTCCGAAAAGCAGGCTGCCGCCGCCGCTGACCAGGCCCCCAAGCAGCAAGATCCGGCGGGGTCCGAGGGTGTCGACCAGAATGCCGGTCGGTACCTGCATCACCGTGTAGACATAAAAATAGGTTGCGGCCAGCACGCCGAGTGAGGCGGCGTTGGTGTTGAATGCAGCCACCAGATCGGCAGCGATCCCGGCGGGCGCGAACCGTTGGAAAAAGGACAGAACATACGCGATGACGACGACCGTCATCGCCAAGGTGCGCTGCCGTTCTTGCCGGCCAGTGGTTTCCACGCTCATTGATCGCCTCCCCCGCATCTACCGTATGCAGGGGATGTTACTACCGACCGCCGATAGTCGCTATTGATGCGGTCGTGGCTCGCTCAGGTTAATCCGCGGGCGGCCAGATCGTTGCCCAAGGCACGGTCGACTTTCAGGATGTGCTTGATCAGCCAGTCACGCAGGAAAAGCATCAGTTCGACCGTCACGGCCTCGCCGGCCTGATAGCGATTCTTGAACCGGCTGACGTCTTCGATCAGCCGCTGATGGGCGGCGACATGGGCCTCGCGCTGCGAATACTGATGGGTGTTCATCAGTCTTTCTTCGAATGCGAAATGATTGACGGTGTAGTCGATCAATTCGTCGAGCAGTGTTCCGCAGGCTGCGCGCCCGGCGCCGACGCTGATGGCCTGATTCAGGCGATTGGCGATTTCGATCAGTTTGCGATGTTGTTTGTCGATTTCCGCATGGCCCGACGACAGAATGTTCGACCATTGCAGTAGCGGCTTGATCTGGTTGTTCGTGGTACTCGTCGGATCACTGGCAATTTCACCGACATTAAAACGCTGGACCATCGCGAATAGAGCGCTGGCTGCTTGTTCGAGTTCGGTGGCGGTTGACAACGACTGTTTCATCACCATGTCGGTTTCCCCGGAAGCGTCCCTTACCGTGTCGACATGGGCGACGATGTCCTCGATCCGCCGACTTTGCTCGCGCATTGCGCCGGCGAGCGCACACATTTTCCGTAAGGTATCCTGGGCATGATCTTCGATGCTCGACAAGGTTTCGGCGGCGGCTTGCGCCTGGTTGACGCCGCCGGCGATCACCGGCGCCGCGGCGTTCATGCTTGCGATGGCCGTTTCGGCATCGCTGCGGACGGTGGCCAGGATGTCGCCTATTTCACTGGTCGCCCTGCCAGTCCGTTCCGCCAGCTTTCGCACCTCGTCGGCGACCACCGCGAAACCTCGTCCCTGCTCGCCGGCACGCGCCGCCTCGATCGCCGCATTGAGGGCCAACAGATTGGTCTGATCGGCGATTTCCTTGATCACCTGTGCCATCTGGCCGATCTTGCCGGTACTGGTCACCAGCCGCGACACTTGTTCCGACGACGTAGCAACCGTCTTGGCGATCACTTCCATCTCGCCGGCCACTTTGCCCGCCGAGGCGGCGCCGTCGTGCGCCTGCTGTGCCACCTCCTGCGAGCCTTGCTCGGTGGCCTGGACCAGGCCATTCACGGTCTCGACGTTCGCCGACAACTCGCTGATCGTGGCGCGGGTATTTTCGATCACCGTCGCCTGGACTTGCGTGGCGAGATTGATCTGGTTCGACTCGGAGGAAAGCCTCTCGAGGCCCGAACGCACTTGCCCGGCATGGACGAAAATGTTGCGCAGCATTTCCCTGAGGCTGGTTTGCATCTGCGCCAATACATACAGCACGCTATGGCGATCATCCTTCATGAGATGAATGTCGTGAGTCAGATCCCCCTGCGCCACTTTTCCTGCCGCGTGCAGCGCTACTCGAGGGTCGCCGCCGAATTCGCTGACGATGCTCTTGCGCACCGCCAGACCGACGATCAGCAAACCGATGGTGACCAGCAAGGCGATGCCGAGCGAGAATTTGGCATTTTCCTGGAAAATCCGGTCCACGTCGTCGATGTAAATTCCTGAACCGATCACCCAGCCCCAGGGTTCGAATTTTTTAACATAGGAAAGTTTTTTGAACAGTTCGTTGCTGACCCCACCGCCAGGCAGCGGCTTGGGCCACAAGTATTCGACAAATCCGTCGCCCGCCTTGTCGACGACTTCGTTGAAACTGACAAACAGGTTCTTTCCGGAGATGGCGACTCTTTCCCCAGCCATGCCGGCCTGTTGCGAAATCGCCTTATCAAAGCGTGCTTCGTCGAGCACTTTGCCGTCGAGGGCTGGCACGGCCGGATGCATGACCATTTTCGGAACCGGTTTGCTAAGATCGTTGATCCAGAAATATTCGGTCTTCTCGTAGCGCAAGTGCTTGATCGTGGCTATCGCCTGCCGCTTGGCTTCGTCATCGCCAAGCGTGCCGGCCTTGTACAACCCGTGGTAATGGTCGAGCACGCCAAACGCCGCTTCGACCAGATGCCGGGTCTTGAGCTGGCGATCTTCGTATAGCACCGCCCGAATGGAAATCAGGTTTTGCCAGACCAAGACCAGCATGGCCAGCAAAGCCAGCGCGGCCATCAGCGACAGACGACTACGGAGGCTCCGACGGCGCAAAAAAGACATCATCTCGATCTCCCGCGATTAGAGTCAATAAATCATGCTGGACTATTCGTCTCGATGATGCAACTGCCAATTATTTTTTAATGCGGCATTGATGCGCGGCGCCTATCGTGGCGTGGTGATCGTTGAGAGGATTTCTGGGAAAAAAAAGCGTCCGGACCAGCGGTCCGGACGCCTGCTGACGGTGAGCCCAGCCGGAATTACATGCTGCGCCGGTACTGGCCGCCGACGTCGTAGAGGGCCGTGGTGATCTGTCCCAGCGAGCAGTAGCGGACAGCGTCGATCAGTACCGCGAAAACGTTGCCGTTGTCGATCACCGTCTGCTTCAGCCGCTCGAGCATCGCCGCCGATTCGCCGGCGTTGCGTTGCTGGAACGCCTGTAGGCGGGTCAGTTGCGACTGTTTTTCCTCTTCGGTCGACCGGGCCAGTTCGATCTCGACCTGCGCGTCGCCCTGCGGATTGCGGAAGGTGTTGACGCCGACGATCGGGAACGAACCATCGTGTTTCTTGTGCTCGTAATACAGTGATTCTTCCTGGATCTTGCCGCGTTGGTAGCCGGTTTCCATGGCGCCGAGCACGCCGCCGCGCGAGGCGATTGCTTCGAACTCCTTGAGCACCGCCTCCTCGACCAGATCGGTGAGTTCGTCGATGATGAACGATCCCTGGTTCGGGTTCTCGTTCATCGCCAGACCCCATTCGCGGTTGATGATCAACTGGATGGCCATCGCGCGGCGCACCGATTCCTCGGTCGGGGTGGTGATCGCTTCGTCGTAGGCGTTGGTGTGCAGCGAATTGCAGTTGTCGTAGATGGCGATCAGCGCCTGCAGCGTGGTGCGGATGTCGTTGAACGCCATTTCCTGGGCGTGTAGCGAGCGGCCGGAGGTCTGGATGTGGTATTTCAGTTTCTGGCTACGTTCGTTGGCGCCGTATTTGTTCTTCATCGCCACCGCCCAGATGCGGCGGGCGACGCGACCGATGACCGAGTACTCGGGGTCCATGCCGTTGCTGAAGAAAAACGACAGGTTTGGCGCGAAGTCGTCGATGTGCATGCCGCGCGCCAGATAGGCTTCGACATAGGTAAATCCGTTGGCCAGCGTAAACGCCAGTTGCGAGATCGGGTTGGCGCCCGCTTCGGCGATGTGATAGCCGGAAATCGACACCGAGTAAAAGTTGCCGATGTTGTTGTGGACGAAGAACTCCTGAATGTCGCCCATCATCTTCAGCGCGAATTCGGTCGAGAAGATGCAGGTGTTCTGGCCCTGATCCTCTTTGAGGATGTCCGCCTGCACCGTTCCGCGGACATTGGCCAGCACCCAGGTGCGGATTTTCTGGATTTCATCCTCGGTCGGGTCGCGGCCGTTGTCGGCGCGGAATTTGTCGATCTGCTGGTCGATGGCGGTGTTGAAGAACATCGACAGGATGATCGGTGCCGGTCCGTTGATCGTCAGCGATACCGAAGTGGTCGGCGCGCAGAGCGCAAAACCGTCGAACAGCACTTTCATGTCGTCGAGCGTGGCGATCGAGACGCCGGAATTGCCGACCTTGCCGTAGATGTCGGGTCGGGCGTCGGGATCGCAGCCGTAGAGGGTCACCGAATCGAAAGCGGTCGATAGCCGCTTCGCCGGCATGCCCTCGGACACTTTCTTGAATCGGCGATTGGTACGGAACGCATCGCCTTCGCCGGCGAACATCCGCGTCGGGTCTTCATTTTCGCGCTTGAAGGCGAATACCCCGGCAGTGAACGGGAAGGCGCCCGGAATGTTTTCCTTCATCAGGAAGCGCAGCACCTCGCCGTCGTCGGTGTAGGTGGGCAGCGAAACCTTACGGATCCGCGTCCCGGACAGCGAGTTGTTGGTCAGCCGGGTGCGAATCTCCTTGTCGCGGATCTTGACCACATACTCGTCCTGTGCGTACAGCTCGACGGTTTTTGGCCACATGTCCAGCAATTTGCGTGCCCGCGGGTCGAGCTGACCTTCTTTCAGCGAAATCAGGTCGTCAAAGTCGCCGGCGGCCTTGCCGCAGGACTGGAACAATCCTTTGGCGATAAGCAGCGACTGCCGTTGTCGGGCGATGGTCGCCTGTTCGGCGGTGTGCGCGTGGTACGCCCTGACGGTTTCGGCGATCTCGGCGAGATAGCGCACGCGCGGCGCCGGGACGATCGCCCGCTGATTGGACGATTGGCGGACCGACACTAGGGGCAGCTTGCCCTTTTTCAGCTTCAGGCCGAGGGCGTTGAGTTTTGGCGCAATCGCCTGGTACAGGGCGGTGATCCCATCGTCGTTGAAGCGGGCGGCCATCGTCCCGAAAACCGGCATCTCCTCGGGACTCTGCGAGAACGCCTCATGATTGCGCTGATACTGTTTGCGCACATCGCGCAACGCATCGTCAGCACCTTTGCGGTCGAACTTGTTGATCGCCACGAAGTCAGCGAAATCGAGCATGTCGATTTTTTCGAGTTGCGAAGCGGCGCCGAATTCGGGGGTCATCACGTACAGCGATACATCGACCAGCGGCACGATCGCCGCGTTGCCCTGGCCGATGCCGGAGGTTTCGACGATCACCAGGTCGAAGCCAGCCAGTTTGCAGGCGGCGATCACTTCGGGCAGCGCCAAGGACAGTTCCGAGCCGGTGTCTCGTGTTGCCAGCGAACGCATGAAGATGTTCGGGTGTTCGATGGCGTTCATCCGGATCCGATCGCCGAGCAATGCGCCGCCAGTGCGCTTGCGCGACGGATCGATCGAAACGATCGCCATCTTGATCGACTCGCCTTGATCGAGCCGGAAGCGGCGCACCAGTTCGTCGGTCAACGACGATTTGCCGGCTCCGCCGGTGCCGGTGATGCCGAGGGCCGGTACTTTGACGCTGGCCGCGGCATGGACGATTTTCTTGCGCAGCGCCTCGGGATAGGTGCCGTTCTCGAGCGCGGTGATCACTTGCGCCAACTTGCGGCGATCGCCGGCCTTCAATGCCGCCAGCACGGCGTCGGCGTCCTGCGGCGCCTGCGTCGAGAGATCGACATCGGCAGTGGCCACTACTTCATTGATCATCCCTTGCAAGCCCATGGATTGCCCATCTTCAGGCGAGTAGATGCGGGCTACCCCATAGGCGTGTAGCTCTTCGATTTCGCTGGGAACGATCACGCCGCCACCGCCACCGAAAACCTTGATGTTTGCGCCGCCGCCGGCTTTCAACAGGTCGATCATGTACTTGAAGAATTCGACATGGCCGCCCTGATACGAGGTGATGGCGATCCCCTGCACGTCTTCCTGAAGCGCGGCATTGACGATTTCCTGGACGGAACGGTTATGACCCAGATGAATGACTTCGGCGCCAGTCGCCTGAAGGATGCGACGCATGATGTTGATCGAGGCATCGTGCCCATCGAACAGCGAAGCCGCGGTAACGAAACGCACTTTGTTCTTGGGCTTGTAAGGCAGCAGTTTTTTGGCGATGGAAAGGTCGGTCATGACGTTCGGTCTCCACGAAATCGGACAGTGTTCCGGCGAAAGGTGCCGTACCAGGAATGACGCTCAGCGCACCAGGACGCCCATGGTAGAAAGTTGTGACCAAGAATGCCACTACCCAATATGCCGTCGACCATGTAAAAATGGCCAAATTGAACTATTTCGTCGATACACGGGCGGGGCAGGGATGAATGGCCGACCCTGAGAACACTGCCAGACCGCCGGCGCCAACGAGGTTCTCCAGTGCCGCCGGGAGCGCCGCGCCGCGGGCCACGGTGGCCCTCGCTTTCGTGCACGGCATGCTGGCCGGCTTGCGGCAAGCTGGCCGTGACCCGGCGCCGCTACTCGAAAAAGCCGGGATCACGCTGCCCGACGCCGGGAATGCGGCCCAGCGCATCCCTGTCGATCGCTACGCCGAGTTGTACAATCTGATCAACGACGAACTCGACGACGAAGGTTTTGGATTGTTTTCCTCGCCAATTCGCGTCGGCACCTTCGAGTTTCTCTGTCGTGGCATCGTTACCGCCCCGACTTTGGCCAAGGCGATCGAGCGCAGCGTCCGTTTCCTGCGGCTTTTTTTGCCCGATCTCGCCGTGCGCCTGGACGTGCGCGCTGAACAGGCGCAACTGAGCATCCGCGAGGTACGCGCCTTGGCGATCGGTCGAGTGTTCGCCTTCGAGTGGCTGCTGCGTTTGCTGCACGGCTTGTTTTCATGGCTGGTCGGTCGGCGCCTGGTGCTCGACGCGGTCGCCTTCCCCTACCCCCGGCCGGCGCACGCCGACGACTATGCCCTGATTTATACCGCGCGATCGACCTTCGAGGCGCCGGTGCTGACCGCCACTTTTGCCGCCCATCTGCTGGAGTTGCCGATTCACCGCGACGAGGCGGCGTTGGTAAATTTTCTCGACGGTGCGCCGGGTAAACTGACGACGCTTTACCGGCGCGATCGCGAAATGGTTCTGCGCGTGCGCCATGTCCTGCGCGACGGCCTGGCGACCGGCGGTTCGCTGCCTGAAGTCGCGCGCGCGCTACATTTGTCGCCACGTACCTTGCATCGCCGCCTGGAGAGCGAAGGGGCCAGCTTCCAGGCGATCAAGGACGCGCTGCGGCGCGATCTGGCCATCGACCGGCTAGGAAAAGGCCGGCAGACCTTGGCGGCGATTGCCGCCGAACTGGGCTTCGCCGACACCGCCGCTTTCTACCGCGCGTTCGTGCGCTGGACGGGTCAGGCGCCGGCGCATTACCGGCGCGGGTTGAAGATCGGCTGCTCAGCGGCCGACGTCGCGGCCGCCAGTACGGAAAGATTGCCTCAGCGCTGATCGTGCATGAATTGGGTGGCGTTTTCGAGATCGGCTTGTGTGCTGCCGCCGTACAAGGCATTGACGAATTTCCGCCAGACCAAATCCGGTTCGCCAAGACTGAAGGCGTACAGCCCACCCTCGGCTTTGCGTGAAGCGCGGACCTGGACTCGCGAGACTTCCGCCGGTCCCAACTGGATCGTCATTTCCCCCCAGTTGTTGATCGGCACGTTGGCCATCGCATGCGCCAGAAAACCGTAGCGTGAAAGCTGAATCACTTCGAGATTGACCTTTTTTTCAGTCTGGCCATCCTTGATCGACAACTGCGCGGGGCACCGGACCGAGAAGCGGCGATGACGCACCCCATCGATCGGGTCATGTTCAACTTCGGGAATCTCCGGCAAAACCGCGCGATACGTCGGCAAATCGTAGATGGTGTGCAGCAGACTTTTCTTGCGCGGGGTCAACTGGCTGAAGACTTGCGTGCGAACGTTGAAAAAGTAATCGAGCAATTCAGGGGTGAGCACCGGATCGTTGGTGGTGTAAAAACGGCGCGGCGGCAACTTGATGTTCGGCAGCTTGACCTGGGTGAAAAACGCGTGGAGATTGCGTTTCGGGGGTTTCGATCCATAGTGTTTGCGGAATATCTCTGGCGCGGTACTCAGGTCGAGCGTCGCGCCGACCGCTGGCGCACCGTTGACGAAATCGTAGTTCTCGACGACGTTCTGCGTCAGCCGCTGGAAGAACAGCAGCGATTCGTACATTTCGATGTGCGCCGGGTTGACGGCGATCACCAGATGACGGGTGTCGAAGAAGGTCGTGCAATACTCGTACATGAACTTCATCAACGGGAAGAGAATGCTGCCGCCGGTGCGGCGGAAACGTGGATGAATGGCCAGCGCCGACACTTCGGCGATCTTGCCTTTCTTCTCCCGCAGGGCGGTCAGATCGAAAATTCGCTGCAACGGAAAACCGAGCACGCTTTCGCGGATCAAGGTCAATGTGCCGACGACCTGTCCGTCGAATTTCGCGCAGAGGGTCGTCGTGGTCGGCAAGGCGTGATAGATGGTCACCCGCATCCCGGAAGGATCGCGTTTCATGAAGCCACTGCCGACGTACGCGTCATGCAGCAGCTTGAAGCAGGCTTCGAGTTCCTCCTGGGTGTCGGCGATTTTCAACACCAGCCGATCGGTCGGTGCCGGATCGCAATCGACGAAATTGCGGTAAACCGCGTGACGTCTCTTGGTCGGCAGAACGTTGAACAGGTTGCGCAACGTTCCGTGCATGAATTTCCGTACCGGCGAGACCAATTTTTTGATCATCAGCATTCCCTCAGCAGGCGGGTCGATCAATAAAGCACGCCAAATTCAACCTGGCCAGACATTCCTCGACCATCTCGACAAGTGGCCTCCCGCTACCGTCTCGCGATTGTATATTCTGCACTGAAATCCACAATAAACATTTCCTTGCCGATAAAGTCGGCTCAACGGTCGTTCACAATCCCAAGGGCGACAGATCCAGCCGGCCATTGACCATCGCCGGACACCAGAAATAGGCACCGGTCTCCGGGCGGGAGAACTTGAAGAGCGCATCGACGATCCCGTCGTCCATACCGACCATCCGTCGCAATTGGACTTCGAAGGCCTCGAGCGACCGGCCGAAAGCGACAAAAATCAGCCCGCCGTGCATCCCATCGGCCCAAGGCATCGAGCGGCGGACGACAAAGGCTTCCGGGGTGAAACTTTCCTGGGCGGTTCGTTTGACGTGCGCCGACTCCGGCGCGTCGTCGATTTCCTGGTTGTCGACACGTCGACGGCCGACGACCAGATCGCGTTCATTTTCGCCCATCCGCTCGAGTCGCGAAAAATCGTGTTGCCAACGTTGTACGGCGACGAAGCTCGAACCACCGAGCACGGGCTCCTGGACATCGACGATCGCCGCGTCGATCGCCTCCTGGGCAACCGGGTTTTCCGTGCCGTCCTGGTAGCCCGACAGATCGCGACCGCCGTCGAAAAGGAAAGCGTCGCACGCTTCGTCGAGTTTGAAGGCCGGCGCCAGTGCCGAGGTCAGCCGCCGCGAGCGATGCAGGATCTCGCCGCGGTCCTCGCCACGCAGCCACAGCCAGAGCGCGGTCGGGGTGGCGGGAACGGCCACCCCCGGACCAGCCAGCGCCGGAAAGTCGCGCAGGCCGGCAATCTCTTCGTTGAGCGCGGTGATCAGCACCCGGCCGAAGCCGGCAACTGTATTTTGGCCATCGACCAGCTCGCGCAAGCCGCGCAGGTGAGCGCCGGGGTGCGCGCCGGGCGCCAGGGAAAAAGACAAATACCGTGCCAGTGGCGGAACGGGAAGCAGGATGCCGGCCTGCGGCGAGTGCTGCATCATCGGAGTCACCTCATTCATCGGGCGTGTCGGCAGAAGCAAGCGAAAGATAATGACAGCAGAGTAGCGGCATCTGCCGATTGCCGCCGAGTGCCGCCGATGCTCAAAAAGTGGCGATCTGTTGGAAACCCTGCCTGCCGGACAGTTCGCCGGCATTGCCTTCACTGGCGGTGACGCGGTCGACCCGCGCCATCGGCGGACCATGTTGGGCCCACGCCAGCAGTTTGTCGACCGCCTCCAGGTCGCCATTGACC
Organism: Accumulibacter sp.; assembly: GCA_016789495.1. Classification (GTDB taxonomy): domain Bacteria; phylum Pseudomonadota; class Gammaproteobacteria; order Burkholderiales; family Rhodocyclaceae; genus Accumulibacter. The sequence continues at coordinate 12,944 of JAEUOJ010000051.1, forward strand.
AATGCCTCGACCGTGCCATCGCGCCGATTGCGCACCCAGCCCGTCAAGCCGAGTCGAGTCGCTTCCGCGCATAACGCCCAACGGTAACCCACCCCCTGGACGCGGCCATGGATATGTAGACTTCGGCAAACACGCTGACTCATCATGGACCCCGGGTGCGCTGTTGTACGGGCGCGAGCAGCCGCAATACTGGCATAATCGACGTTCATGAAAAAGAGTAGCTCAATAAAACCTTACGGGTCGCTAAAACTATTTCCGCGGCCATGTTGAAGCTGCTGCTGCTGCTGCCGCTGTTCGGCGCCGGGCTGTTATTGGTTCTGCCGGCGCGCAATGTCGATCTGTTGCGACGCGCGGCCAGTCTCGTCGCCGCACTGATCGTCGTTTGTGCCGGTTTGCTGGTCGTCACTTTCGATTCGGCCAACGCCGAGATCCAGTTCTTCGAAACCCGTCCATGGAATCCGCGGCTGGGCTCGAACTTGGCGCTGGGAGTCGACGGCATTTCGCTGCCGATGGTGCTGTTGGCGACGGTCTTGTGCTTCATTGCCATCGTCTCGTCGCATACCGTCCGCGCCGGTGCCAAGCTGTACTTCTCGCTGCTGTTCGTCCTCGAGGCGTCGCTGCTGATCGTCTTCACCGCTCGCGACTGGTCGCTGTTTTATGTCTGCTGGGAACTGACGCTGATCCCGCTGTTTTTTCTGATCGATCGGCTGGGCGGCGCCAACCGTCACCGCGCAGCGCTCAACTTCGTGCTGTACACCCTCGGCGGCTCGGTATTCATGTTGATCGCGCTGCTGCTGCTTTACGACGTTGCGCCCGGACATAGTTTCGCGATGAACGACATGGCCGCCGGCGGCGCGCAATTGCCGCCGAAAACGCAGACGCTGATTTTCCTCGGCCTGCTGATCGGTTTTGGCGTCAAGATGCCGATCGTGCCGCTGCATGGCTGGTTGCCGTTGGCGCACGTCGAAGCGCCAAGTCCGATTTCGATCCTGCTGTCGGGAATCCTGCTGAAAATGGGCGCCTACGGGCTGATCCGCGCCGTGGCGACCTTGCCGGCGGCGGCCCTCGACTTGCAGGACGAGCTGGCGGCGCTGGCGCTGATCAGCCTGCTTTACGGCGCGGTGCTGGCCTGGCGGCAAACCGACCTGAAAGCGATGATCGCCTATTCGTCGATCTCGCACATGGGGGTCGTCCTGCTCGGCATCGCGGCGCTGACCCCGGCCGGCTTAAACGGTGCCATGACCCAGATGGTTGCCCATGGGCTGGTCGCCGGCTTGCTGTTCCTGCTGATCGGACTGCTCTATGAGCGCACTCACAGCCGCGATCTGGCGATGTACGGCTCGTTGAATCGTACCGCGCCGCGTTTCGCCGCTTTCATCGTGTTCACTCTGCTGGCTGCCGTCGGACTCCCCGGCAGCGCCGGTTTCATCGGCGAAATCCATGTGTTGATCGGCGCCTACGGTCGTTGGGGCGGCTGGCTGACACTGTTTTCGATCGGCATGCTGATTTCCGCGGCTTACGCCTTGCGCGCCATCCGCATCTTGTCGACCGGGCCGGAGCGGGCTGTCGGCGCGGCTGGCGGCGTACCGGTCTTCGCCGACCTCAATGGTCGTGAAGCGGCCGCCGCCTGGCTGTTGACCGCCGGAATCGTCGTGCTCGGGCTCTATCCGGCACCCCTGCTGCAGTTGATGGCGGCGTCGGTCGGCCGGCTGGCGCAGCAATTCGGGATCTGACGATGTCCGCCGCCGCACACGACCCACGAGACCCGCAACAACCGGCGATTGACGACGACCGCCGGCTGGCCGACAGTCTGCACCGACTGGCGCACCACCTGCCGGCACAAGCCCCGTTACGCGATTTCGTCCATCACAACACCTTGCATGCCTTCCAGCATCTGCCGTTTCGGGCCGCCCTGGAGGCCGCGGCGCGCCTGAACGGTGCCCGTCCCTGGATGTCCGCCGCGTGCTGTCGGGAATTGTTCCGGCGCGGGCGGATCGATGATGGCGATCTCGACGCGGCATTGCGGCAAATGCCCGAACTCGCCGCCGAGCAACGGGTGCTCCCCGAAGGCGCCGGTGATCTGCGCCGCGGCCAGGTGCTGCGGCAAGTGCTGCTGCGACCGCCCGAGACGATTTCCTTGGCCCGTCTGCGTTGGCTGCGCGACGAGCGGGCGGCTTTCGAACGTCTGCCGGACGATCTCGATGGCGCAACGCGACACGCCTTGCTCAGCACGGCGATGGTCGGCGGCTTGGACGAGGCCGCGGCGGTCGCCGATCTGTGGGCCGCGGCACGCGAAGCGAGCCGCGTGATCACCGCATCGATGGACGATCACCTGGCGACGGTCCGACTCGCCGACGCCACCCCAGCCGACGCCAGCCACCTCTGGCAACAACTGCATGATCGTCTCGGCCGCGACTGGACGATTCTCGACCTGCTGGCGCATCTGACTGGCGAGGACTTGCGGCGGGCGATTCAACCGGCGCTGATCCGCCATCTCGCCGGCCACCTTGACCAAGGCGTTGCTGCCTGGCGCAATCCGAAGCGCGCCGAGGGTCTTTATGCCGCGTGGCGATACAGCGCCGGCCGCGATTGGAGCTGGGAACTCGACGAATTTCCCGGCACCCGGCTCGACATTCAAGGATTGCCCGATCAGCCGATGACGGCCATCGCCGGCGAGCTGCGCCGGCTGGGGATCGCTGAAACGCGCTGGTCCGGTTACCTGGAAGCGTTGGCCCAGGAACTGCCCGGTTGGGCCGGAATGGCGCACTGGCGAGAGACCCGGCCGGCAACATTCGATGCCCCGGTCGCGCTGGCCGACCTGCTGGCGATACGATTGATTTTCGAACGGCTGTACGCCGAGCAACTGGTTCGCCGCCTGTGGGGCCTGCCGCTGGCGGAACTTGGCGGGCATTTCGTTCGCCAACCGGTCGAATTGGCGCTGCGCCATGCGTTTGGCCAACGACGCTTGTCGGAAGAATTGCTCGACATCCTCCGCCCGCGCTTGAACGTCGCCGACGGCAACTGGCGGCAGTTGGCCGCGGTGGTCAAGGAAACGCCCGACGGCGCGCCATCGGACGGTGAGCGTCGCGCGCTGGTCGCCTGGCCCCTGTTCGTGCTCGCCTGCCGACTTGGTCTGTGCGGCCGCCAGTTGCGGGCCATCGGCGACGACGGAGTGCAGGCACTCTGGCAATGCGCGACCTCCTTGTCCGATGGTCAGCGGGGAATGCTCTGGCTGTTGGCCTACGAACATCATTTCCGACAACAGATTTTCGTCGCGCTGACCGCCAATCACCGGCGCGCCCAACCATTGGCCGGCCGAGCCGTGGCGCAACTGGTGCTGTGCATGGACGATCGCGAGGAAGGCACACGCCGGCATCTCGAAGAAGTCAATCCAGCGTACGAAACTTTCGGCGCCGCCGGCTTCTTCGGCGTACCCATCCTCTGGCACGGCCTCGACGATGAATTGCCGACCGCCTTGTGCCCGATCGTCGTTCGACCGGCCAACGCGGTAATCGAAACCGTTCCGGCGCGGTTCGCCGCGCAAGGGCAGCGGCACCGGCAGCGGCGGCGCCAGCGCCTGCGCTGGCGCGAGCACTTGCATCAGGGAACGCGGCGCGGCTGGCTGCTGGCGGCGCTGCTCAACGCCGCCGCCGGTCCGCTGGCGTTGCTGACGCTGCTTTGCCGGACGCTGACGCCGGGCGCCTTCGGCGGTTGGCTCGAGCACCGAAGACTGGCTTTTGAGATTCCGCTGCCGACCGAGCCGCAGGTGAACGCCGTTGGCGACGAAGCGCATCGCCCGGCCAGCGCCGACGCGCCGCGGCAGGGTTTCAACGACGAGGAACAGGTGGCGCGCGTCGGCAATTTCCTGCGCAGCATCGGGCTGACCCGCCATTTCGCGCCGCTGGTGGTGATCGTCGGCCATGGTTCGGACAGTCGCAACAATCCGCATCGGGCCGCCTACGACTGCGGCGCCTGCTCGGGGCGGCACGGCGGCCCGAACGCCCGCGTCTTCGCCACCTTGGCCAATCTGCCGTCGGTGCGCGCCCGGCTGGCGGAGCAAGGGTTGTCGATTCCCGTAGAGACCGTTTTTGTCGGCGCCGAGCACAACACCTGTGACGAGAGTTTCCTGTGGTACGACGAGGAGCGGATCCCGGCCAGCCACCAGCAGGCCTTTGCCGCGCTGCGACGTGACTGTGCCGAGGCTGCCCGCCGCCATGCCGTTGAGCGCTGCCGCCGTTTCGCCTCGGCGCCGCCGTGGCCGACACCGGCGCAAGCCATGAAACATCTGGCCAATCGTCGCCACGATCTTGCGCAGTCCCGGCCGGAACTGGGGCACGCCACCGTCGCCGCGGCGCTGATCGGCCGCCGAACGATGAGCCGCGGCGTGTTCTTCGACCGGCGGGTGTTTCTGATTTCCTACGATCCGCTGGCCGACGCCGACGGCCAGCAGCTCGAAGCGATCTTGCTCGCCGCCGGACCGGTCGGCGCCGGGATCAGCCTCGAATACTATTTCTCGACGGTCGACAACGACAGTTTCGGTTGCGGCAGCAAAGTCATGCACAACCTGGCCGGGCTATTCGCCGTGATGCAGGGGGCGAGTTCCGATTTGCGTACTGGTTTGCCGGTGCAGATGATCGAAATCCATGAAGCGATGCGCCTGCTGGTGGTTGTCGAACAGACGCCGGCGGTGGTCGGCGCGATCTACCAGCGGCAGCCACCGTTGCAGGAACTCATCGGCAACGGTTGGATCGTCCTGGCGACGCAGGACCCGGAAAGCGCCGCGTTGCATCTCTTCGACCCGGCGCAGGGCTGGCAGCCGTGGCACGATCAGGCCAGTAGTCAGCCGACCATGCCGGAAGTCGATGGCTCGGCTGACTGGTTCGCCGGCCGCGATCAGCCCTTGCCGCCCGCCTTGTTGCGTCGCCCGGTGAGAGTACCATGAACGACTTCGCGACCCTGCAGGTCCTTGCCCGCGAGTTCATCGATCCGGCGGCGTTGGTCGCCGTGCTCCCCCTGGTGCCGCTGTTGCCGTTGCTCGCCGCCGCGATTCTCGCTCTGCGACTGGCGGCTGGCACCGAACACGGCGACGCGCAGGAGCCCTTGACCGCCCGGATCGCTCTCCTGGCGGCCATTGGCGCGCTGGCGCTCCTGATGCTGCTCGATCTGGCGGCATTGTTCGGCACGCTGCCGACGTCGGTGGTGGTCGGTGAATGGTTGTCGATCGGCGCGGTGCCGATCCGGATATCGTTCATCATCGACGCTTACAGTCTGTCGTCGGCGACGCTGATCGCCCTGATCGGTGGGCTGGCGTTGCGCTTCTCGGCGACTTATCTGCATCGCGAACGCGGTTTTCAGCGCTTTTTCCTCGGCATGAGCCTCTTTCTGGCCGGGATGCTGCTGATCGTCCTCGCCGGCAACGCGGTGTTGACTTTCGTCGGCTGGGAACTCGCCGGAATCAGTTCCTGGCTGCTGATCGCCTATGCCTGGGAAAGACCGGTCGCTGTTGGCAACGCGCAACTGGTCTTTCTGACCAACCGGGTCGGCGATGCCGGATTTCTGCTCGGCATCGGTCTGGCCGCCTGGTCGTTGCGCACCGTCGATTGGCTGGCGATGCCCGGTGACGGCAGCGCGGCGACGGTCACCTTGCGCCTGCTGCTGATCGGTTTCGTCGCCGCCGCGCTGGTCAAATCCGCGCAATTGCCGTTCACCCCGTGGATCGCGCGGGCGCTGGAAGGACCGACACCGTCGTCGGCGGTGTTCTACGGTTCGCTGATGGTCCATGCCGGGGTCTATCTGCTCTGCCGGATGCAGGGACTGTTGCTGCAGGTGCCGGACATGATGGCGTTGTTGGTCCTGGTCGGCGCGGCGACGGCGTTGTACGGTGGTCTGTGCGCCCTGGTGCAGAGCGATGTCAAATCGGCGCTGGTCTTCTCGACGGTCGGCCAGGTCGGGATGATGGTGGCGTTTTGCGGAAGCGGACTGTTCTGGCTGGCGGCCGTTCATTCCGGCGTCCATGCCGCCTGGCGGGCCTATCAATTCCTGCTGGCGCCGGATTACATGCAATTGGTCGGGCGCCCGGCCCGGCCGGTGCCGGCGTGGCTGGCGAAGAACATCTGGTGGTATACCGCGGCCTTGCAACGTTTCTGGCTCGAATCACTGGCGCACGCGCTGATCACCCGGCCGACGCTGGCTCTGGGTCGTGACATGCGCACCTTGGACGCGCATTTGATCGATCCGCTGGTCGGCGCGCCGCGCAACGACGAGTCGCCGCTCGGACAACTGGCGGCCGATGAACTGATCCGCGGTCACGGCCTGGCTGGTCGGCTGCTGTTCGCCTTTTCCGATCAGGTGCGACGACTGGAAGATCACCTGTTGCTCAGTGGCGACGGGACGCTGATGAAGCGTCTGCAGCGGCTGGTCGACTATGCCGATGCCGTCGAGTCGCTGCTTGAACAACCCCGTTATCTGCTGCTGATGGTGATGGCGACTTTCGCGGTGATCCTGTGAAGGAAATCTCCTGGCAACTGCTTGGCGGCTACCCGTTGCTGGCGACGCTTCAGCTTCTGCCGCTGCTGACGGCCGCCCTGCTGATCGTGATCCGCAAACACCAACTGGCGCTGATGGTCGGTCGGTTGGGCGCGCTGATCGAGCTGCTGCTGGCGGTCGAGCTGTACGCCTTGGTCGACGTTTCGCAAGGCGTCCTGCATTTTGCCGAACGGATCGACCTGTTCGCCTACCACGTCGCGGTCGACGGGATCAGCGTGCTGTTCATCCTACCGACGGCGTTGCTCGGCGTGCTGCTGTCGTTCTACGGCATGGCCCGCCAGCAGGTGACCCCTGTGCACCTGTTGTGCGTGCTGCAGGTCATCGAATCGTCGCAGATGATCATGCTGACCACGCTCAATCTGCTGTGGTTCGCCGGCGCGTCGGCGCTGCAGTTCGCCCTGGTCGGCTATCTGCTCTGGCGCTGGGCGTCGGCGCGCGAAGAGAATCTGGCGCTGTCGCGTTTCCTGCAATATCAATTGTTCGGCTGGTGCCTGTTCGTTGCCGGCGCGGTAGTGCTTGCCTGGAGCCAGGCCGACGTTGCCGGCGGCCGCTGGACGTTCGACCTGTTCGACCTGCTGCGTGCGCCGCAGATCGGCAAGTACCAGTCGGTGGCCTTCTATCTGCTCTTTTATGGGCTGGCGGTGCGTACGCCGTTGTTTCCATTGCATGGCTGGCTGCCGAATTCCGCCGGCCAGGGTCTGATCGCCGTCGGGCCGGTGCTGCTGCTCGGCGTCAAGGTCGGCATCTATGGCATGGCGCGCTTCCTGCTGCCGCTGACCGCGGAAGCGGCGATCATCTGGCAACCTTACGTGGTCGCTTTCGCGATGGTCGGCGTCTTTTTCGCGGCGATCCTCGCTTTCCGGCAAGCCAATCTGCGACGGCTGCTGGCCTTTGCCGTCGTCAGCCATACCAGTCTGATCGTCATCGGCCTGTTTACCCTGCGCCCGGCGGGATTGCAAGGCGCTTTGCTGCTGGCGGTCAATTTCGGACTGGCGGCGACGGTGATGTTTCTGATGGTTGGCTACGTCTATCGCCGCACCGGCACCACCGCGCTCGACCAACTCGGCGGGCTGTTCGACCGCCTGCCATTCATCACCATCGCCTTCCTGATCGGTGGCCTGTCGATTCTCGGCATGCCCGGCACACCGGGTTTCGACGCCGTGCACCTGGTCCTGGAAGCGTCGATCGAAACCTTTGGCGCCTTGCCGACGATCGCCACCGCTCTCGGCAACGTGGCCGCCGCCGGCTTTCTGTTGTGGGCGTTCCAGCGCGCCTTCCTCGCGCCGAGGCCGCGCGACCTGCCGGCAGCACGAATCACTCCGACCAGCGGCACCGAGTATTTCGTTGGCGGTGCCACCTTGCTGGTCCTGCTGGCGGCGGGTTTTTTCCCCGAACCGTGGCTCAAACTGACTGACGCCGCAACCCAGTTGTTGGCGGCGTATTTTCCACGTGGCTGAGCTGACCGCCTATCCGCTGTTGACCGTCTTGCTGGCCTGGCCGCTTGGCGGCGCGCTGCTGACGGCGATCGTTCGCCAGAGACCCTGGGCGGGACGGATCGCGCTGAGCAGCGCGCTGGCGACGCTGGGCTGGTCGTTGCTGATCGTCGTCGCTTTCGATCCCGCCAGCGGGGAATTTCAATTGCTCGATGCGGCGCCGTGGATCGCCGGACTGGGGATCGAGTACCTGGTCGGCGTCGATGGCCTGTCGCTGTTCTTTCTGCCGGCGACGGCGCTGATTTTCTGCGCCGCCATCGTCGCCAGTTGGCGGGTGACGGCAAGCTCCACGATGCCGCTTTCCCCTGGCCTGTATTTCGCGCTGCTGCTGTCGTTCGAAACGGCCACCTTGGGGATTTTCTGCGCGCTGGATCTGATCGTTTTTTTCTGCTTCTGGGAGGCATCGCTGATCCCGCTTTATTTCCTGGTCAGCCTGTGGGGGATCGGCAGCGGCCGCCAGACGGCAGCGGTACGCTATTTTCTGGTGATGCTCGCCGGTGGCGTGCCGCTGCTGTTCGGCTTGCTGACGCTGGTGTTTGGCCAGGCCAAAGGCGGTGCCCTGGTTTTCGCGTTGCCGACACTGCTGGCCGGCGCGTTGCCGGAAGGCACGCAATACGCCGTCTTCCTGTTGCTGCTGATCGGTTTCGGCGTCAAGGTGCCGCTGGTGCCCTTGCATACTTGGTTGCCGGCGATGGCGATGGGTGCGCCGGCGGCGATCACCGCCATTCTGGTCGGCTTGAAGCTCGGCGCCTACGGGCTGATCCGCTTCGCCATCCCGCTGGCGCCGCTGGCGGCTCGCGACCTGCAATGGCTGCTCGCCGGGCTCGGGACGCTGGCGATCCTCTACGGCGGGGTCGCCGCGCTGGTGCAGAGCAATCTGCGCGGCGTGCTGGCGTATTCGAGCGTCGCGCACGTCGGACTGGTCATCCTCGGCCTGTCCACGTTTTCGGCGTCCGGGCTGCAAGGTGCGCTGTTACTGCTGCTCAATTTCAGCCTATGTTCGGGTAGCGCTTTTCTGGCGCTGTCGTTTCTGCATCGCCGAACCGGTTCGACCGACATCGCCCAGCTTGGCGGGATGATCCGTAACCTGCCGCTGCTCTCCGGCTTCTTCCTGTTCTTCGGTCTGGCCGGTATCGGTCTGCCCGGCACGCTCAGCTTTCCAGCCGAATTGCTGATCATCGTCGCCGCCCTGCATAGCCATACCGGCGCCGGTCTCGCCGCGCTGTTCGGCACCCTCCTGGCGGCTGCGGCCGTCCTGGCGCCGTTCGGGCAGGCGTTCCTCGGTCGGCCACGGTTGCCGGAACAAGCCGAGGTGGACGATCTGCTGCCGCGCGAACGGGCGGTACTGCTGTTGCCGGCGCTGCTGACGGTGCTGCTCGGCGTTTATCCGAAACCGCTGCTCGATTGGTTGCGGCCAGCCGCTGAAGCCTGGGTGGCGGGCCTGGCCGGACTGCTGTGACGCCCGCCGCCGGTGGCGATTGACGAAACAAGCCTGGCGGGTTGCGGTATGCTGCCATCACGGCTGACGCTGGACGTTCGATTACGCTTGGCGAGCCCGGGGTTCCTGCCCGGCTGACGACCCGACTGTGCCTGCCGGTCAGCCCGGCGGCCGGACCGATGAACACGATCTGAGGAGACCATCATGGCCGGAGTAACAGTCATCGAGATCATCGCGGCCGGCACGGCGGATTTTTCGGTCCCGGACCCTGCGGCGGTTCGGCCGCTCGCCAACACGCCCGTCGCCATTGCTTGCCAAGCGGTGAAATAGACGGTGATCGATAAACCCTATGCCGCCGCCTGTGACCGAAATCGCGCGCCGATTCTGGCGGTATTGCGGGATTACTTCACCGATCGACGACGGGTGCTCGAGATCGGCAGCGGCACCGGTCAGCATGCGGTCTTCTTTGCCGCGCAGTGCCCGCAATGGCTCTGGCAAACCTCGGACCGCCCGGAGAATCTGCCCGGCATCCGTGCCTGGCTGGCGGATGCGGCCTTGGAAAATACGCCGCCGCCGTTGGCTCTCGACGTCTTCGATCCCTTTCCAGCCGGCGGTTTCGATGCGCTGTTCAGTGCGAACACCTTGCACATCATGCCCTGGCCGGCTGTGCGCCGCTTGTTCGCCGCTCTGCCGTCGGCGCTCGCCGACGGAGCGCCGATCGTCATTTACGGACCGTTCAATTATGGTGGCCACTTCACCAGCGCCAGCAACGCCGCGTTTGATGCGCAATTGAAAGCCACGGCAGCGCACCAGGGGATCCGCGATTTCGAACAGGTTGTCGAACTGGCGGCGGCGGCCGGGCTCGCCTTCCTCGAAGACCGCGCCATGCCGTCCAACAACCGCTGTCTGGTGTGGCGAAAACTCGCCGCCGGAGCAATCGACCATCATCAGAAAGGAGAATCGAATGGCTGGTTTTGAAAACTACCATCAGGGCACCCAGGACATCGAACTGGAAATCGAACGCAAAGGCATCGCCTTGGGCATCGATTGGCAGGACGAGGTCCAGGTCCGCGCCCTGGCCCGCGAAGCGCTTGATTACTCGGCGGATCAACCCCAGTTTTCGACGGTCGCCCCGCTCGATCACCGTCTGATGGCCAGAGTCGAACTTTTCGGCCTGGCCGGCCTGATGTTGCGGACGATGGAGGAAAGTGCCGGCATGGGCGTCGAAAGCCATGGCGGCGAGGTGTGGAAAGCCTTTGCCCGCGCGCTATGGGCCGAGGCGGAAATGCGCAAGACCTGAGCGGCGTCCGCCAGCCGTTCGCCCCGGCGCCTACCGGCCGTGCGTCCGGCCAGCGGACGACCGGCTACGCCGCGAAGCGCCTCCCGGGACGACAGGCATTGATCGCCTCGCGGGTTGCCGTCGCCGCCAGACGCGCCGCCTCGGCGTAATCGTCGCCGCTGCTGGCGTAGAGGATTGCCCGGGAAGAATTGATCATCAACCCGCCACCATCCCGGGTGCACCCGGCCCGTACCGTCGCCTCGATATCGCCCCCCTGCGCCCCGATGCCGGGAACGAGCAGCGGCATCGAGCCAGTGAGTTCCCGGACGCGGGCGATCTCGTCGGGAAAGGTGGCCCCGACGACCAGCGCGCACTGGCCGGTGGTGTTCCATTCGTCGCTGACCAGCCGGGCGACGCGCTCATAGAGTTTCTCGCCACCGACATCGAGAAATTGCAGATCGCTGCCGCCGGGATTCGACGTCCGGCAGAGCAGGATGACGCCTTTGTCCGGATACGCCAGATAAGGCGCGATCGAATCACGGCCGAGGTAGGGATTGACCGTCACCGCGTCGGCGGCAAAACGCTCGAAAGCTTCGCGGGCATATTGTTCGGCCGTGCTGCCGATGTCGCCGCGCTTGGCGTCGAGAATCACCGGGATTCCCGGATGGTGGGCATGGATGTGAGCGATCAGCGCCGCAAGCTGCTCTTCGGCGCGCTGGGCGGCGAAATAGGCGATCTGCGGCTTGAAGCAGCAGACCAGGTCGGCCGTGGCATCGACGATCCGCCGACAGAACTCGAAGATCGCCTCCGGCTGATGACCCAGCAGGCGCGGAAAACGTGAGGGGTCCGGGTCGAGACCGACACACAACAGGCTGTCGCGATCTTGCCAGGCGGTACGCAGAGCATCAATGAAGGTCATGATCGTTTTTCGATAAGCGGCGGGATGAGCCGCCCCGGGCTTCGAGGAGGCTCCGGGAGCGAAGGGCGGGTGGTTCTGATCCGCGTGATGATAACCCGCGGGGGCGAAATCCTCCACGCCGTCCTTGGTCTTTGACACCCGTCCCCGACGATCTGCGCGCGGCGTTTCCCGTGCCCATGCGACCAGGCGCCTGCCCGGGGAGGCCGCGAAATCCCGCAACGCCAGATCGGCCAGCGTTTCCATCTGCGCCGCGCGACGCATGCGCTGTGCCGCGACCGCTCGGGGCTTTCCCGTCGTGACTCGTCGGGCGCGGGGGCGCCGGCATGAGCGAGTCGTCACCGATGGTCATATGACGAAAGCCATCAAAAAAATCGTTAAACCAGGCAAAAAAACATTCGCATGGCATCGACAAGGAGCCATAATCGACATGTCGAAGGGTCGGTGGAATGGGAGGCGGATGAACAACGAACTGAACGTGAACGACAGCGATTTCATCGCCCATGTCCGCAAAGAGGGCGAGCGGTTATTGGCGCATGCGCTGACCGAGCATGCGGATAAGGTTTCCTTGCTGGCAGCGGAATTTGCCGCGACTTTTGATTCGGCCTCCTGGGCTGCCTTGGCCGGACTATGGCACGATCTTGGCAAGTTCCGGACTGGCTTTCAGCGCTATATCCGCCAATGCGGCGATGCCCATGTCGAAGGGCGCGTGGCCGATCCCGACAAAACACATTCAGCGGCGGGCGCGCTATGGGCGCAGCAGTACTTGAAAGAAGTACAAGGGCGAGCTGGCGAGGTTGTCGCTCGCGTGCTTTCCTACCTGATCGCCGGTCATCATGCCGGATTGTCGGATTGGGCTGGCGAAAACAAAAGCCTGCATAACCGTTTCGCGTCCGACCATGCCAGAAAGGAATTAACGACCACGCTGGCTGCGCCGATTCCCGAAAGCATCCTGAAACCGGCGGCAGCACTACCGAACATCAGTGATTTGCTGCGTTATCGCGACAGCAACCCGAGTGACCAGAGCGCCTCCATCCCCGGCCGTTTCGCGCTGTGGGTGCGGATGCTGTTTTCTTGTCTGGTTGATGCGGATTTCCTCGATACCGAATCTTTCATGTCGCCAGACAAGAGCCAGCTGCGGCCAGGTTTTCTCGAACTTGAGGCGATGGAGACACTGTTGTCCGGGCACTTCGAACGGATGGCGATGGCGGTGGCCGCACGTGGCGAGGCCGCCAGCCAGGTCAATCGCCAGCGCGCCAAAGTCCTGCGGGAATGCCTCGCCAAGGCCGAATTGCCGCCCGGCGTCTTCAGCTTGACGGTGCCGACCGGCGGCGGCAAGACGCTCTCCAGCCTGGCCTTTGCATTACGGCATGCGGTTCGCCACGGCAAACGGCGTGTCGTCTATGCCATTCCTTACACCAGCATCATCGAGCAGACGGCCGACATCTTCCGCCGCATTTTCGGCGACGGGAACGTCATCGAACACCACAGCAACGTTGAATCCGACGAAAGCCAGGAAACCGCCCGTTCGCGGCTGGCCTGCGAAAATTGGCAGGCGCCGCTGATCGTCACCACCAATGTGCAACTGCTGGAAAGCCTGTTCGCCAACAAAACCTCGCGCTGCCGCAAGCTGCACAATCTGGTCGGCAGCGTCATCGTTCTTGATGAGGCGCAACTGCTACCGGTTGACTACCTGCAACCCGTCGTCGACGTCCTACGGCTGCTGGTCAAGGATTATGGCGTCACGCTGCTGCTGTGCACCGCCACCCAGCCGACGCTGGAAAGCCGGATCAGCTTCGATCAGGCCAAAGCCTTGCGCGGCTTAAAGGTCGGCGAAGTGCGCGAAATTGTAGACGACATCCCCGGCCTCTATGCCGACCTGGAACGGGTGCGTGTGCATCTGCCCGCTGATTTGCACGCCACTCGGAGTTGGCACGAGTTGGCGCCGGAAATTGCCCGCCACGAGGCGGTGCTTGCCATTGTCAGCCGTCGTGCCGACGCTCGCGATTTGTATCGGCAGCTCAAGATGGAACATGGCGCTGGACTGTGGCACCTGTCCGGGCTGATGTGTGCCGAGCACCGCAGCGACACCATTGCCACGATCCAGACGAGGCTGGCCGAACGGCGACAGGCACTGCGCGACGGACAAGCCAGCGCGCCGGTCCGGGTGGTCAGCACGCAGTTGGTGGAGGCGGGCGTCGACATCGACTTCCCGGTGGTCTATCGGGCGCTGGCCGGTCTCGACTCCATTGCCCAGGCCGCCGGGCGTTGCAACCGCGAAGGGCGCCTGGAACGAGGCGAGGTGCATGTTTTCGTGCCACCCAACGCAGCGCCGCCGGGCCTGCTGCGCATGGCCGAGCAGACGACGCGGATTCTCTGGGCCGGACTTCCGGAAGAAGCGGCGCCGATGGGAGTCGAACGCTTTTCCGAGTTTTTCAGCAAGCTTTACAGCGATGCACGCCTGGACAAAAAAGAGATCTGCCAACTGTTGCGCGTCGGTAGAGAAGGGGAGGTGCTGTTCCGCACCGTCGCCGAGCGTTTCCGCCTGATCGACGAACAGGATGGCGCCACGGTGTTCGTTCGCTACCGCCGCGACGACAACGACGAGCAAATCGGCCGGTGGTTGAACACCCTGAAAAAGAAAGGCCCGGAGCGCTGGCTGCTGCGCAAGCTGCAACGCTACGGCGTGACCATCTATCGGCGCGACCTGCCACGCCTGCTCGATCAGGGCGACATCCAGCCGCTGAGCGGCGATTTTCCTGAATTGTATGTGCAGTCGCCAGACAACGATGTGCTCTACGACCAAGCGCTCGGGATCAATGTGGACGGTGCGCCGGGTGATCCTGGGAGCTTTGTTACGTGAGGCTGGGCGTAGTGACGGACGCAAAAAAGGGCCGAGACAAGCTCGGCCCTAGTAATACATAGATACAACGGACAACTTAGACCATTGAGTTTCAATCCACGCTGGTTTCAGCGAAGAGCAGATGATAGCATTATTTGGGATCAAATTTTTGATACAACGACAACTTAACTATTGAGAAATAGTACTTATCATTGGGCTCGTTTCTTGGCCGTGACTACGCTTGTGAAAATGATTGGACTTTTGCGTGAGCTTCGCCTGATGAAGGATCAGCCTTCGCATCGCTTTTACGCCGTTTGGTTGTTAATCCTGCTGAGGCGCAAACCGTTTTCGTTGATATTGAGTTGGGGCGTTGTAGTTGCGGCCCCGGTAATGGTTGCGAAGATGCTGACACTCTTCCTTTAGGTTGAAAAGGAGTTGATCTTGGATAGATTCTGCCTTGAAGTCTCGGGCGATTTCGCCTGCTTCACCCGCCCGGAGATGAAAGTCGAGCGGGTGTCCTACGATGTGATGACCCCTTCCGCGGCGCGGTCGGTCTTCGAGGCCATTCTATGGAAGCCGGCCGTCCGCTGGGAGGTCAGGCGGATCGAGGTATTGAAACCGATCCGCTGGATCAGCGTGCGGCGCAACGAGGTGGCCTCCAAAGTATCGGTGCGCAATGCCCAGACGGCGATGGGCGCGGGCCAAGGCAAGCTGGCGTTGTACGTGGAGGACGACCGGCAGCAGCGAGCGGGCCTCTTCCTGCGCGACGTGGCCTATCGCCTCCATGCCGATCTGGTGGCGGTTGGTGAAGACGCATTCGACAACCCGGCCAAATATCGCGAAATGTTCCAACGGCGGGCCGAAAAGGGGCAATGCGTCAACCAGCCCTACCTCGGTTGCCGTGAATTCGCCGCCCGCTTCCGGCTGGTCGGCGATCCTGGCGACGAAGCGCCAGCCATCGACGAAAGCCGCGACCTTGGCTGGATGCTCTACGACATGGATTTTTCGGCGGTCGACGACCCGAAACCACGGTTCTTCCGCGCCGACATGCGGCGCGGAGTGATCGATCTTTTCAGCGCGCAGGTGATGGGATGATTCTCCAGGCTTTATACGACTACTATCGGCGGAAGGTCGCCGATTCCGATCCGCGGCGGCGTCTGCCCGCCTTCGGTCTGGAAGAGAAGGAAATTCCCTTCATCGTCGAATTGACCGCGGAAGGCAAACCTCTCGGCATCGTCGATACCCGGCAGCTGGAAGGGAAAAAGAAGATCGCGCGGCGCTATCTGGTGCCCAAAGGCGTCAAGCGCTCCTCTGGCGTGGCGGCCAATCTGCTGTGGGATACCGCCGAATACGTGTTGGGCGTCGATAGACGCGGCAAGCCCGAACGGGTGGCGGAGCAGCATGCGGCGTTTTGCCAGCGGCTTGCCGACCTGCCCGAGACGGCACGCCAGGATGCTGGCATCCTGGCCTTGCAGCGCTTCTATGCCAATGATGGAGCGGCCGCCCTGACGGACGATCGATCCTGGCCTGAAATCCTCGAAAGCAACCCCGTGCTGAGCTTTCGTCTGCACTCTGACACCGATCTGATCTGCCAGCGGCCCGCGGTGGCGTCCATTCGCGGAGGAGACGATGAAACCGGCAAAAGCAACGCTCTCTGTTTGGTGACCGGCTCGCCGACGACGACCGAGCGGTTGCACACGGCCATCAAAGGCGTATGGGGCGCGCAAAGTTCCGGGGCGACACTAGTCTCTTTCAATCTGGACGCCTTCTCTTCATTCAACAAAGCGCAAGGCGACAACGCGCCGGTCAGCCCGATGGCTGCTTTTGCCTACACCACGGCGTTGAACCACCTGCTCGACCGCAATTCGCGGCAGCGTTTCCAGGTCGGCGATGCGTCGACGGTGTTTTGGGCGCAGCAAGAGGATGCCGAGGTCGAATCCGCCTTCGCCGCCGTCTTTGGCGAACCGGATGACCCCGATGCACGAACCGAACGGGTGCGTGGCGTCTTGCGTGCCGTGCAGTCCGGGCAATTCGACGGTGGCCGCGGCGACAACCTCTTCTACGTTCTTGGTCTGGCACCCAATGCCGCCCGAGTTTCCGTCCGTTTCTGGCATGCCGCGCCCTTGCACGAGATCGCACGACGTGTCCGGCAATGGTTTGATGACCTCAAAATGATTCGTGGCAGCAAGGATCCGGAGTACCCGAGTCTATTCCGGTTGTTGGCAGCCTGTGCTCAGCAAGGCAAGGCCGACAACATTCCGCCCAATCTTGGCGGCGACATCATGCGGTCGATCCTTTCCGGCAACCCGTTCCCGGCAACCTGGCTGACCGCGGCGGTGCAACGCTGCCGTGCCGAGCAAAGCGTCACCTACCTTCGGGCCGCGGTGATCAAAGCCTGTCTCAACCGCTCCCACCGTTCCACCGATTCCTCTTTTGTCCAGGAGTTTTCCGACATGCTCGACCTAGAAAACGCCAATCCAGCTTATCGCCTGGGACGGCTTTTTGCCGTCCTGGAAAAGATTCAGGAAGAAGCCAATCCCGGCCTCAATGCCACGATCCGCGAGCGCTATTACGGCGCGGCTTCCAGTACCCCGGTTGCCGTGTTCACCACCCTGCTACGCCTGAAGAATCACCATCTGGCCAAGCTCACCCATCGCGGGCGGGTGGTCAATTTCGAGCGCCTGCTCGGTGAAATCCTCGGCGGCGTCACCGATTTTCCGAAACACCTACGCCTGCCCGATCAGGGACGCTTCAGCCTTGGTTACTACCACCAGCGCCAGGACTTTTTCAGCAAATCCACCCCATCCGATGAATCCACCCAGGGAGACTCCCAATGAGCCTGAACAACCGCTATGATTTCATTCTCGTTTTCGATGTGCGTGATGGCAACCCCAACGGCGATCCCGATGCCGGCAACCTGCCTCGTCTCGACGCGGAATCCGGTCATGGACTGGTGACCGACGTCTCGCTCAAGCGCAAGGTGCGCAATTTTGTCGGGCTGGTGAAAAGCGAAACCCCTCCCTTTGATATCTACGTCAAGGAAAAGGCGGTGCTCAACCAGACTCACGAGAAGGCCTATGTCGCAATTGGCGCGGCCGAGGAGCTCAAGGGCGACAAGAAGCGCAAAGGCAGCGGCGATACCGTGGAAAAGGCACGTCGCTGGATGTGCACCAATTTCTTCGACGTACGCACCTTCGGCGCCGTGATGTCGACGGGAGTCAATTGCGGACAGGTGCGCGGCCCCGTGCAATTGACCTTCGCCCGTTCCGTCGATCCCATCATTGCCCAGGAACATTCGATTACCCGCATGGCGGTGGCCACCGAGGCCGAAGCTGAAAAGCAACAGGGTGATAACCGCACCATGGGCCGCAAGCACACGGTACCTTACGGGCTCTATGTCGCACACGGTTTTGTGTCGGCCTTCCTCGCCAAGCAGACCGGTTTTGGCGACGCAGACCTCGAACTCTTCTGGCAGGCGCTGGAGCACATGTTCGAGCACGACCGCTCGGCGGCACGCGGTGAAATGGCGACACGTGGGCTCTATGTCTTCAAGCATGAGTCTGAACTGGGCAACGCTCATGCCCATGCACTGTTCGACCGTCTGACGATCACGCGCAAGGCGGAGGTCGACGTGGCGCGCGGCTTTGCGGATTACGCGGTGAGCCTCGATGAAGCCGACTTGCCGGACGGGGTGACCTTGCTCAGGCGGGTATGAGGCTTTTTCGGCACGCCCTGGTCGGTGAACCGGGGCGTCGCTATTCAGGAGAGGAACCGCAGGACCGGAAAATAACCTGATTTATTGCAACACGCCGTCAATGAACGCTGAAATTTCTGACCCCATCACCCTTTCCGCCCTCCAGCACTGGTGTTACTGCCCGCGCCAGTGTGCGCTGATCCATATCGAACAGGTGTTTGAAGACAATCTGTACACTCAGCGCGGTCAAGCGCTGCACCAACGGGTGGATGACCCGGGCTGCGAAGTCCGCGACGGTCTGCGCGTCGAGCGGGCCTTGCCACTGTTCAATGATGCGCTCGGTCTGGTCGGCAAAGCCGATGTGGTGGAATTCCTGCCGGATGGTACGCCGTACCCGGTGGAATACAAACAGGGTTCCCGTCACAAGCGGGCGGACATTGCCGCGTGCGATGACGTGCAACTGGCGGCGCAGGTGTTGTGCCTAGAGGAAATGTTCGGTAAGCCGGTGGCGGAAGGCGCCCTGTACTACGCCACCTCCCGGCGGCGGCGAATCGTCGCGGTCGATGCCGGTTTGAGGAAAAAAACCTTGGCGGCCATCGCGGCGGTACGTGCCTTGTTGGCGGCCGGCGACACCCCGCTGCCGCTGGCGGACGAACACTGTCGCGCCTGCTCGCTGCGTGACCTCTGCCAACCGGAGGCGATAAAGTGCAGGACGAGTCGAGACAGCGCGCTGGCACGACTGTTCGATCCGGAGGGATGAGATGCAGTTGCTCAACACGCTGTATTTGACGACACCCGAAAGCTATGTCCATCTCGACAACAATACGGTTCGTCTGGAGATCGATCACCAGACGAAACTACGCGTGCCGCTGCATCATCTCGGTGCCGTAGTCTGTTTTGGGCAGGTTACGGTGTCCTTGCCCCTGATGCATCGCCTGGCGGAAGAAGGGATCGCACTGGTTTTGCTTGATGGCAACGGACGCTTCAAGGCGCGGCTTGAAGGTGCTGTTGCCGGAAACGTCCTGCTCCGCCAGGCGCAGTACCGGCTGGCGGACGATCCTGCGTTCTCGCTCAAGCTGGCGCGCAATTGCATCGCTGGCAAGGTGCGCAATTGTCGGCAGGTGCTGTTGCGAGGCGCGCGCGAAAGCAAAACCGCGGAGGATGCTGCCCGCCTGGCCCGTGGCGCCGATGATTTGGCCGCTTCCTTGCGGGCGCTACCCTCCGCGGGAGATCTGGATACCTTGCGCGGCATGGAAGGCGAGGCGGCGCGTCAATATTTCGCGACGCTCAATCATCTTGTCCGTCCAGCCGCGCGCGATGTCTTCCGCATGGATGGGCGCAGCAGGCGACCACCACGCGATCGGGTCAACGCGCTGCTTTCCTTCCTATACGCCCTGTTGATGAACGATTGTCGTTCAGCTATCGAAGCCGCCGGACTGGATCCACAGATTGGCTTTCTGCATGCCGTGCGGCCTGGTCGTGCGGCGCTTGCGCTTGATCTGATGGAAGAATTCCGTTACTTGGCCGACCGCCTGGCCCTGTCCTTGATTAATCGGGGACAACTTAACGCCGACGATTTCGTTGAACGCGCCGGCGGCGCCGTACTGCTCGAAGGCGATGCCCGCAAGACCGTGCTGGTCGCCTACCAGGAGCGTAAACAGGAAAGCCTTTCGCATCCGCTGCTGGCCGAGAGCCTGCCCTTCGGGTTGCTGCCGCATGTGCAGGCGCGACTGATGGCGCGTACCCTGCGCGGCGATACCGGCGAATACATTCCCTATCTGGTGCGCTGATGCTGGTCATCGTCTGTTATGACGTCAATACCGAAACCCGCCCCGGGCAACGCCGTCTGCGCCGGGTCGCCAGACTGTGCGAAAGCGTCGGCCAGCGGGTACAGAAATCAGTTTTCGAATGTCAGATCAACCGGGCACAATTTGAGGCCCTAGAGCGAGACTTGCTCGCCGAAATCGACCCCAAGGCGGACAATCTGCGCTTCTACCGCATTGCCGAATTGCGCGGCTACGAGGTGCGGGAACATGGTTGCTTCAAAGCCACCGATTTCGATGCCCCACTGGTGCTTTGATTCGAAAACGGGCGCGAACCCCAGTGTGCTGCGTTTTCCCGGTAGATTCGCGCACCAGCCAACATGCTGATTATCCATGTTTTTTATTTCCGTCAAGTTTAGCGTAAGATGAGACCTGCTCGAAGAAAGTGTGGTTCGCGCAATGCCACCGATTTGCTCTTTTGCTTCCTGAAGTTATGGAAGATGCGCTTCGCCCCTCTGCAACGGGGGGCGTGGATTGAAACCCAGCAACAACGTCGGATACGACGACCGGCTGTGGCTTCGCCCCTCTGCAACGGGGGGCGTGGATTGAAACTCGTACTCAACCCCATCTACATTGACCTTTCCGTGGCTTCGCCCCTCTGCAACGGGGGGCGTGGATTGAAACGCCTCTGCGATCAGCGCAGCGCTCTTATCTGCGTCGCTTCGCCCCTCTGCAACGGGGGGCGTGGATTGAAACTGCTGCGCTGTCGTCAGGATCGGCTGGTCGCATGTGCTTCGCCCCTCTGCAACGGGGGGCGTGGATTGAAACGGCGCGGGCGCCGTGCGACGCAAGTCGGCATCGGTGCTTCGCCCCTCTGCAACGGGGGGCGTGGATTGAAACTGCTTGGATGTTGGGCTTTCGATCCGGGCAAACGGGGCTTCGCCCCTCTGCAACGGGGGGCGTGGATTGAAACGGGTACGTCCTGCGTCCTGAGTAGTCCGTCCGATGGCTTCGCCCCACTGCAACGGGGGGCGTGGATTGAAACAAGATCGGCGA
>JAEUOJ010000058.1 GCA_016789495.1 Accumulibacter sp.
CCGGCCGACTTCACCTTCGTCTGCCCGACCGAACTCGGCGACCTGGCCGACCAGTACGACGCTTTTCAGAAAATCGGCGTCGAGGTGTATGCGGTGTCCACCGATACGCATTTCACGCACAAGGCCTGGCACGATGCCTCAGACACCATCAAGAAAATTCGCTATCCGATGCTGGGTGACCCGACCGGCACGATCACCCGCAATTTCGGAGTAATGATCGAGTCGGAAGGTCTGGCGTTGCGCGGCACCTTCGTGATCAATCCGGAAGGCGTGATCAAGGTCTGCGAAATTCATGACCTGGGAATCGGTCGCGACGCCAAGGAACTGCTGCGCAAAGTGCAAGCCGCGCAATATGTAGCCAGCCATCCGGGTGAGGTCTGTCCCGCGAAATGGACGCCGGGCGACGCCACGCTGGCCCCGTCGCTCGACCTGGTTGGCAAGATCTGATTCGAACCCCGCGTTCGAGCGTGCCGCTGGCCGGCGGCACGCGGTCGAGTATCAACCCAAAGGGGCCGCCGTCGTCCTGCGGTACTGGGCTGCCGCAGTCGCTTTCGCGGCCCCTTTTCAATGGAACTCCATAAAATTCGTCCAGGAGAAAGATGATGTTGGACGTCAATGTCCAGGCCCAGGTCCGGGCTTACCTCGAAAAGATTCAACAGCCGATCGAACTGATCGCTTCGCTCGACGACAGTGATCATGCCCGGCAGATCAGCGACCTGCTCGACGATCTTGCCGGCTGGTCCGACAAGATTCGCGTGCGAAGCGACGGTCAAGCCGTGCGCCGGCCGTCGTTCGCCATCGCCCGCGCCGGCGAAGCGCCGCGGATCAGCTTCGCTGGTTTGCCGATGGGGCACGAATTCACTTCGCTGATCCTGGCTCTGCTGCAAACCGGCGGACATCCGCCGAAAGCCGAGGCCAGCCTTATCGAGTCGATTCGCGCGATCAGCGGCCGTTTCCATTTCGAAACCTACATCTCCTTGTCCTGCCATAATTGCCCGGATGTGGTGCAGGCGCTGAACCTGATGTCCACGCTCAACCCGAACATTTCGCACCAAATGATCGACGGTGCGCTGTTCCAGGAAGAAATCGACTCTCGCCAGATCATGGGCGTGCCGACCGTTTATCTGAACGGCGACCATTTCGGTCAGGGCCGGATGACTGTGGATGAAATTGTCGCCCGGATCGACAGCAGCGCCGTCGAGCGCGAGGCGGCGAAAATCTCGGCCCGCGAGCCGTTCGACGTACTGATCGTCGGCGGCGGTCCGGCTGGCGCGGCGGCGGCGATCTATGCCGCCCGAAAAGGAATCCGCACCGGCATCGTCGGCGAACGCTTCGGCGGCCAGGTGCTCGATACGCTGGCGATTGAGAATTTCATTTCGGTCAAAGCCACCGACGGACCGAAACTGGCGGCCGGTCTCGAAGAACACGTTCGAGAGTACGGCGTCGATATCATCAATCTGCAACGGGCCACCTCATTGAAATCCGCAGCCAACGGCTCGCTGTGCGAAGTCGGGCTGGCCAGTGGCGCGACACTACGCGGCAAGGCGGTGATCATCGCCACCGGCGCGCGATGGCGGGAAATGAACGTCCCAGGCGAAAAGGAATACCGCAATCGTGGTGTCGCCTACTGCCCGCACTGCGACGGCCCGTTGTTCAAAGGCAAGCGCGTCGCGGTTATCGGCGGCGGCAACTCCGGTGTCGAAGCGGCTATCGATCTGGCGGGAATCGTCGGACACGTCACGCTGCTCGAGTTCGATCCAAAATTGCGGGCCGATGCCGTTCTGCAAAACAAGCTGTTCAGCCTGCCGAACGTTACCGTCGTCACCAGCGCCCTGACCACTGAAGTGATCGGCGATGGCCAAAAAGTCGGCGGATTGATTTACACCGACCGGACCAGCGGCGATAGTCATCGTCTCGAACTCGAAGGCATCTTCGTACAGATCGGACTGTTGCCAAACAGCGAATGGCTGAAAGACACCCTCGCCCTGTCGCCTCGCGGCGAAATCGAAATCAACGCTCGCAACGAAACCTCACTGGCCGGCGTTTTCGCCGCCGGTGACGTGACCACCGTTCCTTACAAGCAAATCGTCATCGCCATGGGCGAAGGCTCGAAAGCCTCGCTCAGCGCTTTCGATTACCTGATCCGTCAGTAGCCGGGTTGCTCTGCCCGGCCACGGGCAGAGCGGTCGACAATCGGTTGACCGAACCGTCGGCAGTAAAGTCGGCTTGCCCGATCGCCATCTGTCGATTAAGTTTTAATTATGGCTAACAATGACACCACCGCCGAGCTCATCTACAAGCTCAGCAAAGAGCTGGCCAATCAGCGGGCTTTACTGATCGATCGCTACCCGAACGCGCGCAACGCGTTACGGCTGATGCTTTCGGCCATGGGCATCACCACGGTACACAGCGCCGGCAATTCGGCCGAAGTGTTGCGGCAGGTCAAAAACCATCGCTTCGACATGATTCTCGCCGATTATCTGCTCGAAGACGGCCGGGACAGTCAACAGTTGCTAGAAGAATTGCGGCATCAACATCTGGTGCCGTTGAGCACGGTCTTTTTCCTGATCACCAGCGAACGTGCTTACCATAATGTCATTTCGATCGCCGAACTGGCGCTCGACGATTATCTGATCAAACCGTTCACCGTTGACGAATTGCAGGGCCGCTTGATCCGTGCCTTGTACAAGAAGCGTTTCTTCACGCCGCTGTTCGACAGCCTGGACAACGGCGCTTATGCCGAAGCGCTGCAGATCTGCGAGCGGCTGGTGGCCCAAAATAACGCCTTCCTTTTCGATGCCTTGCGTTTCAAGGGTGAAATCCTCAACGCCTTGGAGCGTCATGCCGAGGCCGAGGCGGTTTATCAACAAGTCCTTTCGCAAAAAATGGTGCCCTGGGCAAGAATGGGATTGGCGATCGCGCTGCGCGGACAAAACCAGCTGCCGGAAGCCGAAGTGCTTGGCCAATCGCTGATCGAGGATTTTCCGGAGTTTCTCTCCGCCTACGATTTTCTCGCCGAAGTCCGGGAACAAATCGGCAAGCTGCCCGAAGCACAAGAGGTGCTGCAGCAGGCGTCGTTGATCTCGCCAAATAATTCGAGTCGGCAGCGCCTGGTCGGCGACGTGGCGGTGCGCAACAACGACCTGCTGACCGCTGAAAAAGCCTACGGCAAGGTTCTCGACCGCCGTCGCGGCTCATCGGTGAAAGACGTCAACGACTACACTAATTTGACCCGGGTACTTCTCGACCGCGGGCAAACGGCAGCCGCCAAGGCGGTCACTGACGATTTGCGGCGAAATTGGCGCGGTGACAAGCAGGGCGAAATAGCCGCCCTGGTCATGGAATCGCTATGCGCCGATAAGGAGGGTGAGACCGGCAAGGCGCAGCGGGCCGTGCAGAAAGCGCTGGAAATGTACGAAACCTTCAAGGATGACGGGCAAGTCGGCGCCACGCTGTCGCAAAAACTGATTCTCGACCTGGCGCACGCCTGCCTGGCTACCGGCGAGGAAGAAGCGGCACGCAACATCATCCGCCAGGTCGCCTCTGAAAATCATGAAGACGGCGCGGTCATCGCGCAAGTGCAAAGCATCTACGCCAAGGCCGGCAAAGCGGCCGACGGCAAGGCGCTGCTTGCCGAAGTGGGCAAGGAAATCGTCGAACTCAACAACCGCGGCGTCCTCGCCGCGCGCAGCGGTGACGTCGCCGCTTCAGTCAAGCTGCTGATCGAAGCCGCCGAGCGGGTGCCCAATCTGCAATTCCTGGTCAATGCCGCCAAAGCGATTTTCACGCTGATTGAACAGAAAGGCTGGGACAACGCGCTGGCCAAACGCGGTTTGGGCTACCTCGAAAGTGCGCAGATGAAGGACCTGCGCAACCCCAAGGTCATCTCGGCGCGGGAACTTTACCAGCGCGTAGCCCGGAAATACGGCGTCCCGATCGTGCCGTTGACTGGTGCGAAACGCAGCGGCGAAGAATCTGCGGAAAGCGGCAAGCCCGGTCAGATGGCCGGTGCCCGACAAAAACGCTGAGCCGCACAGGACTGGTCTCACGGCATCAATGCCGTCGAGGAATCATCGCCGACCACGGAACCGTGGGAATTTACTAACGAAAACAAGCTATTTCAGCGTCGGATTGAAACCCAATCCGACAAAGTGGAACTGACGTCACTCGGCGATCTCACTTTTTGCCGCTTCGACGTCCAGACGCTCCATGGCATCCATCGCAGTACAAGCGGCGGCTTCCTCATAGAGCCTTTCGGCGTCCTGCATTCGGCTTTTCCCGAAAATCATCACTAAGGCATTGGCGAATTCGATGCGGGCAATCGCCGAATCGGGGTTGAGTTTGAGCGCCGTTTTCAGCAGTTCCTGACAACTTTCCTTATTGGCACCGTAAGTAAGTCCGCCAACCATCGCACCGACTTTGGCGATCACTTCGGCGTGATAAGCCCCCAAGGCGATTCGTGCATCGGCATGCCGTGGCTCGAGTTCAAGGGCTTTGTTCAGACTGTGCTTTATCTTGCCACCCAGCCCTTGCGTCAAAGCTTTGGTGATCGAGATGCTCTGGCTGTATCGACCAAGCGCCAAAGCATGCAGATACCAGCCATTGACGTCTTGCGGTGTCGCTTGCTGCTGTTGTTCGGAGCGCTCGACGACCGCCTGCAACAACTGCTGCTTGCGCGTCGTGTCGGTCTCCAGGTAATGCGCATAAATGGTCGCCGCTTTGTTCGCCACGTTGTAGCCCGCGACTCCGCAGGCCAGTCCGTCGCTCACGGCGGCTTCGAAGTCGCCCGCGTGATAGTGCCGCCAGGCGTCTTGAACCCTCAGGTCGGTTGGCAGCGGTTCGCAGTCACCACGATGCAGGCGCGACCAATTTTTTTCCAAAGCGGCCGCTGGATAGCGATAAGCCGTTTCGGGATAAGGAAATTTTTTCCAGGCCATGACTCTTCCTCCGCTGTGGTAGTTGTGAGTGTCACCCATTCAGGGCATCGATCGTCGCCGAATGACGACGAACCGTTCATTGGTCGATGTATTCCTCCGACAGCCGTTCGAGCAGCACACGCGAATCGCCGAGCAGATACGGGGCGAGCAACGACATCGACTGATAGACCCCGCGACCGAGTCGCGCCGCATAGTGGTTGCCTCGCGGATCGCGAGTGTATTCGTAAGACAGCCAGTAGGTGGTGATCAGCGACATATTGATCGCCAGCGCACGCACCTCGCTCGGCCTAGCGAGCATCGCCCCGGTCTGGACCAGCCCTTCGCAAAGCGAAGCAGTCGTCCGAACCTGTTGCGCCACGATTTGCTTGAAGCCGATCTCGACCTGACGATTACGGGTCAGCAGATCGTTGAGATCGCGATAGATGAAACGATACTTCCAGACCTGTTCAAAAAGCAGGTGCAGAAACAGCCAGACGTCTTCCACGTGCGCCCGGCCGCCCGGCATGGTCAATACCGCATTCAATTCCCGTCGGAAGGCCGTGAAAATCGCATCGACGATTTCATCCTTTTTATGGAAATGGTAATAGAGGTTCCCCGGACTGATGTTCATCTCGTCGGCGATGAACGCCGTGGTCACGTTCGGCTCGCCGAAATCATTGAACAAACGCAGGCTGGTTTCGATGATCCGCTCGCGTGTTCGCCGTTTCGGTTTATTTTCCACGATCGCTCCTATCGGCGCACGCGGCATCGCCTACTCATGGACCCACTCGTCGGGCTTGCAGCCAACGTGCCAAATCCTGCAACGACGAATCGAGCGCGCTGGCGCTGCTCGCCAGATCGGGTCGTTGCTTGCTCGGCAACAATGAGCGCCGATGATCCTTGAGAACGGCAAGATCAAGCTCGATGCCATGTCGGGCGAGGATCGGGCGCAGTTCGTCGCGGCGTTGATAGAGATCACTGCGGGTACGCTGATACGCGTGCTCACACAGGCGACTCCGTCCACGATAACTGAAAACGTTGGTGAAGAACATCTCGGCGTCGTCTCGGCTGGGTTCGAAGAGCAGCACATCCTTTCCTTCGAACTCCAACCGGTAACGGTCCATGCCGGTACGCATCCGCGAATAGATGATCGCCCGGAAAGTTTGCGAGAGCACCACCGGCAACCCCCCTTTTACCAGATGGTCAGGCGCCAGGGTCGAATTCTTCACCGCTGGCCGATCGGGAACCAAGCGCGAATCATAAGGAACGAGAGGATTGATGCAAATCACCAGATCGGCCCCTTCATGCAGGGCGACCGAGGCGTGTAGTGTCTTGATCAAGGCACCGTCGACATAGTAACGGTCATTGATTTTCACTGGCGGAAACAAACCCGGCAAAGCCGCGCTGGCCTGAACGGCCAGTGAAATGGGGACTTGCTCATGCCCCGGGGAACCGAAGGCCACTGATTCGCCGCTATCGAGATCGGTGGCGACGATGTACAAGCGATGGCCGAGTTGTCGAAAATCATTGCTCCGACCGCCACTCGAAAACAGCTTGCGCAAAGACTCGTCAATGCCTGCGCCATTGAAAATGCCTGTCGGCAAAGCATGCGACAAGCCCTGGAACGCTTCCAAGACGTTCAGGTGCCAAGGGTCGGACAAATATTCGCGCAACGACGACCAGAACAGCACCGGCACGTCCAGCAGACGCTGCAGATATTCCCGAAAGGCGGGCCGCAAAAACAAGTCGGCGTCGAAAAATTCATCAGAACGGGTATCGACCAACTTTTCGGCCAATAGCGCTGGTGATAGGCCATTGGCGATATTGGCGGCGATGAAGGCACCCGAACTGACGCCGACATAAATGTCCAGATGGTTGAAATCAACCCCTTTGCAGGACTCGGCCAAGGCAGCCATCGCGCCAACTTCGTAGATACCGCCGACCGGACCACCTCCAGCCAAGGCCAAGCCGATTTTGTTGGTTTTGTTTTTGGCAACAACCATGGGCAAGCGCTCCTGAACTGGAAAATTCTCACTGGAGACGGCATGGTTGGCCGTCGCCAGTGCATCGCGCGCCATCGCCCTGCTTGCCGATCAACCCGCTACCATTCGGACAAATCGTTATGGTTTTGGCGCGCGGACCACCCACCACTTTACTCCGCCTCTTGGGGCAGGGTCTTCAGAACATCGGCCGGAGTGATCGGTTTCGCCGGTTTCGTCGCTGGTTTGCGTGGCGCACGGGCGGCCGCCGGTTTGGCAGCCGCAGGCTCGCCTTCGGTCGCCTTGGCTGGAGGTTTGGCGGCTTGAGCGACATTGGGTTGGGCAGCGGGCTGGTTTTCGGTCAGTGACTGAACAGCGGCACTCAATTCGGCTACTCGCTGCGACAAGGTGTCGATGTCTTGTTTACTCGGCACGCCGAGACTGCCCAAGGCTCGGGCGACGCGATTTTCGAATACTTGTTCCAAGCGATCCCAGGTTCCGGAAGCCTTGCCTGCCACTTGCGCAATTGTCTCGCCGGTGGCCTTGCGCGTACTGCTCTGCAGCGTGGCGCCTTCCTTGACCAAGGCGTCGAAAACCTTGCCGCCTTCCTCCTGCGCCTTGGCGAACGCGCCCAAGCCAGCCAGCCAAATTTGCTTCGCCGACTGTTTGATCGTATCGCCCAACGGGCTGTCATTGGTTTCGCCTGCTAAATCCTTGAGTTTCTTGCCCATCATTTTCTCCTTGACGTTGTTGGTGATCAGGGGGACAAGTTTTTCTCTTGCCCTGGGAAGCGAGTGTAGTAACAATATCTAGAGGATGCACACTAATCGCCTTCCTCTCTATTAACCAAGCATCAGGCCGCGTCGTGTGCTGGCGACGATTTCGCTCAGGAGGCATCAATGAATTACTTCATCACCGGCGCAACCGGTTTCATCGGTAAACGGCTAGTTGCCAAACTGCTCACCCGACCTGGAGCCGTGGTTTATTTTCTGACCCGCTCGTCGGCCCCCGACCGCCTGCAGGAGCTTTACGAGTACTGGCAATGTGACGAAAAGCGCGCCATTCCGATTAGCGGCGATCTGGCGCAGGAGGACCTGGGAATCGGTCAGGACGATCTGACCACTTTGACGGGTCGCATCGACCACTTTTTTCATCTCGCGGCAATCTACGATCTGAAGGCGGGTGCTGATGAACAACAGCGCGTCAATGTCGAAGGAACGCGTCACACCGTCCGTTTGGCGGAACGGCTGGGCAGCCGGCGTTTTCATCATGTCAGTTCGATTGCCGCCGCCGGGCTGTTCGAAGGTCTCTTTCGGGAGGATATGTTCGACGAGGCGGAAAACCTTGCCCATCCCTACTTCCGGACCAAACACGACGCCGAAGCCATCGTTCGCCTGGAATGTCGGGTGCCGTGGCTGGTATTCCGTCCGGCGATCGTCGTCGGCGACTCCCGCACCGGGGAGATGGACAAGATCGACGGTCCCTATTACTTCTTCAAACTGATCCAGAAGATGCGCAAGCTGCTGCCGTCATGGATGCCGACGATCGGCATCGAAGGCGGCCGGGTCAATGTCGTGCCGGTGGATTTTGTCGTTGCCGCGATGGATCACATCGCCCACCTCGACCATCCGGCGAGCAATTGCTTCCATCTCACCGATCCGGCGCCGATGCGGGTCGGCGACCTGTTGAATACCTTTTCTCGTGCCGCGCACGCACCGGAAATGCAAATGCGCATCAACGCCGCTTTGCTCGGCTTCATCCCACGCTCGGCACGCAAGGCCATGCTCGCCCTTACTCCCGTTCGCCGCATCCGCAACGCGGTGATGAAGGATCTCGGTCTGCCCGACGACTTTCTGAATTTCGTCAATTATCCGACCCGTTTCGACTGCCGGGAAACCATGCGCGCCCTCAAAGGCTCCGGTATCGCCGTCCCGCCGCTGGACAGCTATGCCTGGCGGCTGTGGGATTACTGGGAGCGTCATCTCGACCCGGATCTTTTCATCGATCAGACTTTGCGCGGTCGGGTGCAGGGCAAGGTGGTACTGGTCACCGGCGGTTCGTCGGGAATCGGCAAGGCCACCATCCGCAAACTGGCCGAGGCCGGCGCCATCGCCGTCACCATCGGCCGCAATGCCGAAGCGCTCGAAGCCACCCGGCTCGAATTCGCCGCCAGCGGACTGACGTTGATCACTCGAGCCGTCGACGTCGCCAACGCCGAGCAATGCGCGGAGCTGGTCCAATTCATGTCCGACAATTACGGTGGCGTCGACATCCTGATCAACAATGCCGGCCGATCGATCCGCCGTGGCATCGAAACCTCCTTCGATCGCTTCCATGACTTCGAGCGGACCATGGAAGTGAATTATTTTGGTTCATTGCGGCTGACGATGGGTTTTCTGCCGGGAATGATCGCCAAACGCAAAGGACACGTGATCAACATTTCGTCGATCGGCGTGTTGACCAACGCGCCGCGTTTTTCCGCCTATGTCGCCTCGAAGGCGGCCATGGACGCCTGGACCCGTTGTGCCGCCTCGGAATTCGCCGATCGCGGTATCGAATTCACCACCATCAACATGCCTCTGGTCAAGACGCCCATGATCGCGCCGACCAAGCTGTACGATCAGGTGCCGACCCTGACGCCGGAAGAGGCAGCCGATATGATCGTTGAAGCGGTGATTCACAAACCGGTGCGCATTGCCACCCGCCTGGGAATCTTCGGGGCCCTGCTCCACTCGCTGGCCCCCAAAGTGGCACAGATCGTCATGAACACCTCATTCAGGATGTTTCCGGATTCCAGCGCCGCTTCCAGCAAAAAGGACGCGGAACAGCAAACCGCGGACCAGATCGCATTTTCACAAATCATGCGCGGCATTCATTTCTGAGCAGTCCATGCCAGCCAGGTCGCGTTGCGCATCGATGACGACTTGATGGTTGTTGGCCAAAGCCGATGCAAATTCAAGAGCAATCAATTTAATGAACATCACCGAATCATTCGCCGTTTCAATTCCCATGACTACTCCCATCGTCAATCCGGCTCCTCTTGAAAATCCTCACACTTTGCTCAAGCAGCTTCAGCAACGATTCCCGGTTTTCCGCGACGCCCTGCCCCTGGCCATCGGTATCGACAAGCAAATACTTGCCCGCCATCCGGAAATCAACCGCAAAACCCTGCGCATCGCCCTCGGCATGCATACACACTCATTGCGTTACTTGAAAGCAATGGAAAAAGCCACTATCCGCCATCATCTCGACGGCGAGACGGCTGGCGAAGTCCCGGCAGAGCACCGTCAACACGCAATGGACCAGGTTCGTGAACGCCTTAAAAAACAGGCCGAACAACGCAAGACGCAACGGGAAGCCGACACTATTGCCCGCAAGCGTGCTGAAAAACTCGATCAACTGGTCGAAAAATTCGGCCGGAACCGGTAAACCGACAAGGACATTGCAGACGGACACGGATTGCCGCAGGTCACTGTCTGATGATTTCGCCGCTCCGTGAACCACCGCCCGGCCTCATGGGACACCTGATCGACGACGACCTGGCGATCGAACTCTATATCTGGCTCGGGGAAAGCGAAAAATTGCCGGGTCACGAGGGTATTTCGACGGGGAGACCGTTCAGCTCCGCGTTGCCATCGGATCAAATCAAAGCGGTGCGGACCTATTTTGCCGAATACCATCTCGAATATTTCAGGCAGCGACAGTACCCGCGTTTTCCAAGCCGTCTGCACGCCGCGTCATTGTTCGCCACCCGTATCGATGCCGAAATCTTTCGCGACCGGCATCCCCAATCCGTCTCTGGCAAAAACCTGGTTCGAGCGCGCAGTCAGGGCAATTACCTCTGTTCTTTTCACGACGCCAGTTGGCTCGATTATCTGCACTTGCCGCACAGCCTGAGCCTGGCCGAATTCGATACCATTGCCGCACATTACTGGCAAGGTCAATTGGTCGAAGACATCGCTCCGAACTACGCCGAACAACGCTGGCGTGAACCGCCAGTGATCGAAGCCCTGTTCCGTGGCTCTCTGGTCACGATTGCCCAATCGCATGGCTTTCCTGATCAGCGTAGCCCTTAAGACAACCGCCAAGCCGTCTGGGACTGAAAATGGAAAATCGGCCCGGATGCGCTCGCATGGTTTGGCCAGTCAGATCTGGATGTGACGGCCATGTCGAGGGCAGTGGATTTGATTTATCGCCGATTCGACGGCTTAGCGAACCGCTGGTGGTTCATCAGGGGTGTCCAGCCCGGAATCGGGGAGTTTCCTGGCGAGTACTTTATCGACCCGTTTGCCATCAAGATCGACCACTTCCAGTTCCCAACCTTCCCAGGTGGCTTTGTCGGTGGTTTGCGGCAGACGGCCGAGTAACCACATCATCAGCCCACCCAGCGTATGAAAGCGGCCTTTATCCTCTTCCGGAACCGTCTTCCAACGTAAACTGTCTTTGAGCTCGGGAATCGGAATCAAGCCATCGAGCAACCACGAGCCGTCGTCTCGCTGAATGGCCCAGGCATTTTCCGGGTTGTGGGTCTTGAATTCGCCAGTAACCACTTCAAGGACGTCCAGCAAGGTCACCAAGCCCTGCACCTCGCCATATTCGTCGATCACCAACACCATCTGCATCCCCGAAGAACGGAAATTGCCCAGCAGATCCATGCCGGTGATCGTTTCGGGGACGAAAATGGCTGGCTGCAAATGGGCGGCGAGGTCGATTTCGTCACCCCTGATCTTCTGGATCAGCAACTGTTTGGCCATTGCGATGCCCAGAACATTGTGCAACCCGCCCTGGCATACCGGAAAGCGTGAATGCTCTGAAGTGGCGATGCGTTGCAGGTTCTCTTCGATCGAACGTTCGACATCGAGATAAACGATCTCGGCACGCGGAATCATCAATGAACTGATCTGTCGGTCGTCGAGACGAAAGACGTTGCGCACCATCGCCCGCTCTTGTTCCTCAATCACCCCCGCTTCAGAACCTTCCTCGATCATCGCGTGAATCTCCTCCTCGGTCACGCTTTGTCCTGCCGGTGCCTTTTGTCCCAGAATCAGTAACAGCGTGTCAGTTGAAAAGGAAAGAAGGCGTACGAAAGGATAAGTCAGGATCGCCAGATAGTGCATGGGCCGCGCCACCAGCCGGGCCGTGCCTTCCGGATTGAACTGGCCAATGCGCTTGGGGACCAGTTCGCCGATGACGATCGTG
The DNA here is from genome assembly GCA_016789495.1 of Accumulibacter sp. GTDB lineage: Bacteria > Pseudomonadota > Gammaproteobacteria > Burkholderiales > Rhodocyclaceae > Accumulibacter. The sequence continues at coordinate 12,095 of JAEUOJ010000058.1, forward strand.
ATGTAGGTAATCAGCATCACCACCAATCCGGTCGCGACAATCCGGCTCGTTTCCTGGTCCAGTCCCAGCCGGTTCAACCATCCGGCGAACGGCTCGGCGAGCACCGACTCACCGACAATACCATTGAGAATGCCAATCGAGGTGATGCCGATCTGAACGGTGGACAGCAAACGGGTCGGCTCGTCGTGCAAGGTCAGGGCCACGGCGGCGGTGGCATCCCCTTCATCGGCCAGCCGAGACAGGCGCGAACGACGAGCGGTGACCAGGGCGATCTCGGACATCGCGAAGAGGCCGTTCACCACCACCAAGGCGAAAATAAAGATCAGTTCCATCGGTTCAGTAAGCCATTCGCAGGATCAAGATTGAATGCATCGTCCATTTGGTCTGCTTCGGCCAAGACGAGCCCGGACATCCCGATTGCGAAAGTCCATGCATGGTCGATCCATCTACTCCGACGCCGGTAATCGGTCAGCGACCGTTGGCAGACGCTTTCTACGGCTAAGGCGTCACCAGTCGGCAGGGATTGGCGCAAACCTCAACCCCGGCCCCGGCCCCGGCCCCGGCCCCGGCCCCGGCCCCGGCCCCGGCCCCGGCAAGGATCATGTATCGTCTACCCGGGTTTTGCCGCGGGTCATCTCCAAGGGAGTAGAAAATCGTATCGCGCAGTCGCTGCATACCGGCTGCCACACTCGTCCCATGTCCATGCGTTCATGGTCTATCGTGACACACTTTCTAGGATAATGGCCGTTAGTCCCTTCTCCATTCTCGCGCAAATGTCCCCTCCCCTCCGCCAATTCTCATGAATATCGTTCGAAGTCGGTACACACGGCTGCTGTCGCTGTGCCTATGGCTTGCGGGCACCTGTGTCGCCGAGCCTCCCGCCTGGTTCGACGAAAACGGTCCAACGCCGGCCGTCCAGCAAGCGATCGAGGTGCTTGCCCATGCCGATGCCGACGGCCTGGAAGTCCGGGATTATGGTGTCGAACGCTTGCGCGCCATGTTTGCGGCGCTCCGTGGCGACGATGAGACGCTCGACACCGAGCGGCAAAACCATTTCGCCAGCGAGTTGACGGCGGCGATGACGCGCTATTTGAATGATTTGCATCATGGTCGCCTCGATCCGCGTCGGCTCGGCGTGAATTATCCGCGAGCAAACAACGAATTCGACACCGAAAGCTGGTTGTCGGCCGCGGTCTCCGAAAATCGCTTGCCCCGAGCCATTGCCGAAGTGGTACCGGCATACCCGCAGTACCCTGCCCTGATCGCCGAACTTGCCCGCTACCGCAAACTGATCGGCGATCCTGCCTGGCGAAACCCGCTGTCGCCGCTGCCCGGCGGCAAGATTTTGCCAGGTCAGTCCTATGCCGATCTGGCGCGTCTCGGCAAACGTTTGCAGCAACTCGGTGATCTGACCACCGAAACCACCCCACCCAATCGCTACGAAGGTGCGCTGATCGACGGAATCAAGTCATTCCAGGAACGGCATGCCTTGCCAACCGACGGCGTGCTCGGCAGCGGCACGCTGTTCCAACTGAATGTACCGCCGGAAGTCCGCGTCCGACAGATCGAACTCGCGCTGGAACGGTTGCGCTGGACGCCCTCTCTTGACGATCGCCGGCATATCGTGGTCAATATTCCCGAATTCACGTTGCGCGCTTACGAATTTCGCGATGGCAGATCACGGCCGGTGCTGAAGATGCGCGTGATCGTCGGCAAAGTTGGCAAGACGGCGACTCCGTTGTTCTATACCGAGATGCGCGTCGTCGAATTCAGCCCGAACTGGAATGTGCCGCCATCGATCGCCAAAGGTGAAACGTTGCCTCGCCTACGACGTGACCCGGGCTATTTACAACGAGCCGGGATGGAATTCGTCGCCGCCGACGGCAAAGTCGCCGCCGAGTATTCGTCCGCCAACCTCGACGCGGTCGAACGCGGTCAGTTGCGACTGCGCCAAAAACCCAGTCGAGGCAACGCGCTCGGCCAAATCAAATTCATCCTGCCCAATACCGACGGCATTTATCTGCACCACACGCCGACACCGCAGTTGTTCCGCCGAGAGCGCCGCGACTTAAGCCACGGCTGTGTCCGCGTCGAAGCGCCGGTCGACCTGGCCAGTTTCGTTCTCGCCGACCAGCCCACCTGGACGCGCGAACGCATCGTCAAAGCCATGGAACGCGGCAAATCGTCGTTTGCCACATTGCGCGATCCCTTACCGGTGATCGTGACCTACAGCAGCGCGGTTTATCGTGATCGACGCCTTTATTTCTTTCCCGACATCTACGAGCAGGATCGCCATCTCGCCCAGGCTTTACAACACCATGCAAACAATGTCAAAGCATTGTCCAATACCCGTGCGGTGAAAAATTTCATGCATTAAACTTGTCAATTAAACATGGCTACATTTTCCTCCTCCTCCAGAAGACGCTTCGTCAGACAAACCGGTCTGTGGATGCTTGCCGGCGCGCTCTACCCCGTCACGGCCTCGGTGCAAGCCGCGATGCCTCGCAAGGCGCGCCACCTGATGCTGGAACATCTGCATACCGAGGAGAAACTATCGCTAGTTTATGCCATTGACGATCAATATCTGCCATCGGCTCTGAAAAGGCTCGATTATTTTCTCCGTGACCACTACACCCAGCAGGTCGGCCCTATCGACCCGACGCTTTTCGACCTGCTGTACCAGACCCAGCAAATACTCGGTTGTCAACAACCTTTCCAGGTCATTTCCGGTTATCGCTGTCCGGCAACCAATGACCAACTTCGTGAAAACGGTGGCGGTGGCGTCGCCCGACGCAGCCTGCACATGACCGGCCGCGCAATCGACATTCGGTTGGCCGAAATAGCGTTGCCCGATTTGCGTGAAGCCGCGATTTCGTTGAAAGCAGGTGGCGTCGGTTTCTACCCGCGAGAGCAATTCGTCCATCTCGATACGGGCAAAGTTCGCTATTGGTAACAGGGATTCGGTGTCGATCACGCCGCACTGGCGTACCCCGGGCCGAGCGGCGGAGCAATTTTGCCGATTGCGAGGCACATACGGTGTCTGCGTCACGAGAAACCGGGAACGACGGACCGCTTATGCCAACCACCGCCGCAGATCAGTCGCCAATCCGACAGTCGCCTGAGTCGGAGGCTCCTCAAACCCGACGCGATTCCCATGAATCGCATCGGCTTAAGTAACGGCTTTCTTCGCTAACCAGCCCTGCTGGCCCAATTCTCGCCCGGGTTCTGCCAGGAGAGTTGACACATTGTTGACAAAGCGGAACGGCGGTCCTATTGTGCGCGGAAAATTGGTCTTACCACTTGCCGGATCATTATAACGACGGAGACAACGATGAGCGAAACGGGTGAACGCCGGTATCCGGAGAAACCGAGGCAGATTTACCTTTTTGGAACCTGCCTGATCGATATGTTCTGGCCGCAAGCGGGCATCGACGCGGTCAGTTTGCTCGAGCGCGAGGGGATCGAGGTGCATTTCCCGGCCGATCAGACCTGCTGCGGCCAGCCGGCGCACAGCAGCGGTTTTCCGGATCAGGCGCGAGCGGTAGCCCGAGCGCAGATGAACTTGTTTCCCGAGCCCTGGCCGATCGTCGTGCCGTCAGGGTCCTGCGCCGGCACCATGCGTCATCATTACCCAAAGCTTTTCGAGGACGATCCGTCGTTGCTGGCGCAGGCCCAAGCGTTAGGGGAACGGATTTACGAACTTTCCGAGTTTCTCGCGCAGGTGGTGAAGATCAGACTCGATGATCGCGGCGCGCCGGTACGGGTGGCACTGCACACGTCCTGCGCCGCCCGGCGGGAAATGGGCACGCATGTGTACGGAAGGGCGCTGCTCGATCAATTATCGGCCGTCGAACTGACGGTTCATGCCCATGAAGCCGAGTGTTGCGGCTTCGGCGGCACTTTTTCGGTCAAACATCCGGCGATTTCGTCCGCGATGGCTGGCGACAAGGTCGACGCGATCAAGGAAACAGGTGCCGCAACCTTTATCTCGGCCGACTGCGGTTGCATGCTGAATCTGAACCATACCTTGCAAAAGCGAGGCGACCCGCTCCAAGGGCAGCATCTGGCGACGTTTCTTTGGCAGCGGACCAACGGAGAACGGCGATGAACGCGCGCGACCGCATATTGCAACGCCTGCGCGACGCGCCGGCGGGCCCGGCGCCGCTCCCGCCCGACGTGGCGGCTTTCCATGCCGAGCTTGCCGCCAATCGCCCGGCCAGTTCACGCGCCGAACGGCTGACGTTGTTTTGCGAAAAAATGGCGTTCTGGCGCGGCGAAGTCGTTCGCGTCACACCGGCCACCTGGCCACAGAAACTGCGCGAGTTGTGCCTGGCAAAAGGCGTTCGTTCCCTGCTTTACGGAGAAGAGGGAGAACATGGCCGCGCGCTGCGCGATGCCGGGATCACCGGCTTGACACCGTATCGTCGACCGGTCGAAGAGTGGAAGGAGGAGTTGTTTGCCAACATCGACGCCGGTTTTACTTCGACGCGCGGTGGCATTGCCGAAACCGGCACCTTGATCGTCTGGCCGGATGCGCGGGAGCCGCGTCTGTTGTCATTGGTGCCGCCGATCCATTTCGCGCTGCTCGACGCCGGTCAACTATTCGACACTTTTTTCCAGGCGATGTCAGCCCAGGGCTGGAGTCGGCAAATGCCGACCAACGCCTTGCTGATCTCCGGTCCGTCGAAAACCGCCGACATTCAGGTGACGCTGGCGTATGGGGCGCATGGTCCCAAGGAGTTGGTGGTGTTGCTGCTGGTCAACGAGGAGGAATTGGCATGAGCGTCCAGGAATTGAAATTCGTTCCGGCCAGTGAATTCAAGGAAAGGTCCGGCGCGGCGGTGAACGACGCGCATCTGCGCCAGAGTTTCCGCGGCGCGATGGATTTCTTGATCGGCAAGCGGGCGGCGCACTTCACCGATCTGGCGGCTTTCGAACGTCAGCGGGTGCTGGCCGAGCAGATCCGCCAATACAGCCTGTCCCGACTGCCGGACCTGCTCGACCTGCTCGAGCGCCGGCTGACCGAAAACGGTGTCCAGGTGCATTGGGCCGAAAATGCCGAGCAGGCCAACCGGATCATCGTCGACATCGCCCAGCGGCATGCCACGCGCTTGATGGTCAAAGGCAAATCAATGGTCAGTGAAGAAGTCGAATTGAACCATGCCTTGGCCGCGGTCGGTATCGAAGCGCTGGAAAGCGACATGGGCGAATACATCGTCCAGCTTGACGGAGAAAAACCGTCGCATATCATCATGCCGGCGATCCACAAGACCAAACAGCAGATTGCCCGTCTGTTCGCCGAGAAAGTACCCGGCGTCAGCTATACCGAATCGGTGGACGAATTGATCGGCATCGGGCGCGGCGTTTTGCGCGAGAAATTCATGAGCGCCGAAATCGGCCTGTCGGGGGTCAATTTCGCGGTTGCCGAAACCGGCACCTTGTGCCTGGTCGAGAACGAGGGCAACGGACGGATGTGCACCACTGTACCGGCGGTGCATATCGCCATCACCGGTATCGAAAAAGTCGTCGAAAAACTCGAACACGTGCCGCCGTTGTTTGGCCTGCTGACCCGCTCGGCGACTGGCCAGGCCGTCACCACGTACTTCAACATGATCACCGGGCCAAGGCGCGCCGGCGAAAAGGACGGTCCGCGCGAAATGCACCTGGTGCTGGTCGATAACGGGCGCACCCAGGCCTATCGGGATCAGCAGATGCGCGCCACCTTGCAGTGCATCCGCTGCGGCGCGTGCATGAATCATTGCCCGGTATACACCCGTATCGGCGGCCACGCCTACGGCACCACCTATCCGGGGCCAATCGGCGACATCATTTCGCCGCACATGATGGGGCTCGCCGCCACGCACACGCTGCCGACCGCGTCGACTCTGTGCGGCGCTTGCGGTGAAGTCTGTCCGGTGAAGATTCCGATTCCCGATCTGCTGGTCCGCCTGCGCGTCGAAGGGCAGCACGACGCCCGTCCCGGTCACCCCGCCCTGCTCGGACAGGGAGCGGCGAAAAGTCGACTGGTCGATGCCATCTGGGCGGGCTGGGCCGCTTTATATACCCGGCCAGCGCTCTACCGCGCCTTCGGCTGGCTGGCGACGCGCTTCCGCTTTCTCAGCCCGCCAACACAAGGCGGTTGGACCGCCAGTCGCACGCCGTTGAAACCGGCGACGCAGACTCTGCATCAGCTGATGGCGCAGAGGCAGCGTAGGTGATGCTTGAACCGCGGACTTGTTCAGCCGGGTAGCGGTTTGATGGCCAATTTGGTCTGCGGCAGCTCGGGATGCGGATGAATGGTAAAGCCGAGGCGTTGTAGCAAGCGCAGCATCTTGTGGTTGTTGTTCATGATGTCGCCGACCATCGCCCGATAGCCTTTGCTTCGCGCGCAATCGATCAACGCGCTGATCAGCCGACGGCCCAGGCCACATTTTTGCCATTCGTCGGCGACGGCGATGGCGAATTCAACGGATTCGCCATCCGGGGTCAACACGTAGCGGGCGCTGCCGATCTGCTGTTCCCGTTTACTGTCGTCAACCAAGGTGGCGATCAGTGCCATTTCGCGGTCGTAGTCGATCTGCGTCAGGCGGACAATCATCGCTAGCGGCAACTCGCTGATCGTTTCCATGAAGCGGAAGTAGCGCGATTCATCGGACATTCCCTTGACGAATTCGCGCTCCAGTTCCGCATCCTCGGGGCGGACCGGACGAATGGTCACCGTGTTGCCGTTGGCCATTTGCCACTTCTGAATCAGATGTTGCGGATAGGGATGGATCGCCATGTGCGAATAGCGATCGGCACTGCCCCCCAAGGTGTGATCGATGACGATCCGGGCGTCGGCGGCGATGGCGCCGCGGTCATCAACGATCACCGGATTGAGATCGAGTTCCTTGATCCACGGCAGGTCGCAGACCATCTCGGAAATGGCCATCAGGATTTTTTCCAGGCCATCGCGGTTGGCCGGCGGCAGGTTGTGGAACGGCTGCAGGATGCGTGCGGCACTGTTTGAATCGATCAGGTCGCGGGCCAGAAAACGATTCAGCGGCGGAAGCGCCAGGGACCGCTGACTGAACATCTGGGCGTCGAAACCGCCGGCGCCGAAAGAGATCATCGGGCCGAACAGCGGATCGCGGAAAACGCCGATCATCAATTCGCGGCCATAAGGCTTCGACAGATAGGGCTCGATCGACACGCCGTCGATGTGGGCGTCGGGATGGCGGAGCTGCACGGTGTCGATGATGTCGTGATAGGCGCTCCACACCGATTGCGCATTGCCGATATTCAGTCGTACGCCACCGGCCTCGGATTTGCGTAACAGGTCCGGCGAGTCGACTTTCATCGCCACCGGGAAACCGATCTGCTGGGCGACAAAGAGTGCTTCGGTGGCGTTGTGGGCGATCATCGTTTGCGCCACGGGAATGTTGTAAGCCCGCAGAACCGCTTTCGATTCCATCCCCGACAGCACTTTCCGACGCGCGCCGAGCAGTGCTTCGATCATCATCCGGCCATCCGAATCGCCGCTGCCTGCCGACGGGTTCGACGGTCCCGGCGTTTCCAGCAGCAGCTTCTGATTGCGGAAGTATCTGGAAATGGTATCGAACAGTTCGATGACCGTATCCGGGGTGTGAAATACGGGAATGCCGGCCTTCTCGAGCATCTCGCGAGCGGGCGCGACCTGCCGGCCACCCATCCAGCAGCAGGAAATCGACAAGCGGATTTCTTCCGCAAGATCGATGATTGCTTGCGCCACTTCCACGGGCTCGGTCATCGCCTGTGGGGACAGCATCACCAGGATGCTGTCCACATTGGCATCCGCGGCCACCGCCAGGATTGAATCACGGTAGGTTTGCGGCGTGGCGTCGCCGCCAATATCGACCGGATTGATCGACGAACAATCGGCGGGCAGCACCTTGTGCAAGGCGGCGCGGGTTTCATCACTCAGCCGAGCCAGCGGGATGCCTAGATCACCAGCCCGATCGGCAGCCACCGCTCCGGGACCGCCCCCGTTGGTAACGATCGCCAGACGATCGCCTCGCGGATGAAATCGGGAGGCCAACGCCTTGGCGGCGGTGAATAACTGCCCGACATTTTGCACCCGCACCGCGCCTGTCCGACGCAAGGCGGCATCGAAAACGGCATCGGCGACAGCGGCGATGCCGGAATGGGCGACCGCCGCCTGGGCGCCTAATTCGTGACGACCGGCTTTGAGAAGAATGATCGGTTTGATGCGCGCCGCCGAGCGTAAGGCGCTCATGAAGCGGCGGGCGTCGCGTATCCCTTCAACATACATCAGGATGTAGCGGGTTTTGTCGTCGTAGATCAGGTAGTCGAGAATTTCGCCGAAATCGACATCGATGTTCATTCCCGGCGAAATGACCGATGAAAAGCCGATTTCGACGTTTTCGGCCCAATCGAGTACCGCCGAGCACATCGCTCCCGATTGCGCGACCAGCGCCAGCGATCCCGAACGGGCATTGACCCGTGAAAAGGTGGCGTTGAGGCCGATTTCCGGCCGCATGATGCCCAAGGAATTGGGGCCAAGGATGCGGACGTTGTAGGTACGGGCGATTTCCATCACTTTACGTTCCAGCGCCGTACCGACGCCCCCCGCTTCGGAAAATCCGGAAGCAATGATGATCGCCTGCCTGACGCCGCTACGCCCGCATTGCTCCATGATCCGCGCCACCGTCCTCGGTTGGGTGGCGATGATCGCCAAATCGATCCGTCCGCCGATCCGGTCGATCGATTTGTACGCGAGCTGACCCTGGATCGTCTCGTGCTTGGGATTGATCGCGTAAACCTGGCCACGATAAGAGGAATTGAGAATGTTTTTGAAGATCACGCTACCGACCGACTTTTCCCTGTCCGACGCACCGATCACCGCGACCGAGGTTGGTTCGAAAAGTGGTGTCAGATAATGTTGGGGCAACATGGCGATTCCTGGAACGAAGAATGTCGAACAGCGGAAAAAGTCCGGTCGCTATCCATTATAAGGACCGGCAACGCGAGAACTTTGATCTGGGCGTGGTTGGCTGGCGAAACCTCTTTGGCGGATCACGGCGGTTTTGCCGCTCAGAACAGGCGCGAGTCGCCGGTCGGCCAGGGAAAGTACGTGCGATGAAGGACATCATCGCTTCAGGCGTCTATAGTGGTTGACGATGAGGCCGGCGAAAACCGGACTTTCTTTTTTTAATACCTTATATCAAACATTGATATTGCTTGCGGAGTAACGCCGATCATGAAAACCCGCTCGATTTTGACGCCGCTTTGGCTGCTGCTCGGATCCATCGGCGTGATCGCTTCCGCGATAGTCACTTATACGCTTTTCAACCTGCAACAACTCGACGATCGCTTTCAAAGCCTGATCGAAATCGACCAGGCTCGTTATTCGGCGGTTCAGGAGATGTACGCGCAAGGGCTGCAATCTGGCCAGGCGCTGCGCAACGTCATGCTCGACCCGGCAAATGAACAAGGGTATAAAAATCTTGCCTCGGCGCATGCCAAATTTGCCGAGGCCTTGACTCGGGCGCAGCGACTGGCGACCGGTGATCCGGAGTTGCAGAAACTGAGCGAACAATTGACCAAAAGTTGGCCAGCGTTGGTGACCGTCCGCGGTCAACTGGCTGAATTGGCAAAAACCGACAGCACCGCCGCCATCGCCCAGTTGAATCGCGATGAAACGCCCGCCTGGCGGGGAATCCGTAAGCAGTTACTCGGCGAAATCGAGCGACTGGAGAAAGTGGTGAGCGAAATCAAGGAACAGGTTCGCCTGCAGACCACTCACTCGCAGCGTAATGCCTGGATAGTCTTTGTAGTGGCGGGGCTGTTGATGGTCACGGCAAGCTATTTTTTTGGCCGCACCTTGCGCCAACCCCTCGGCGCGGTCGAGCAATCGATGCTGCAACTGGCCTCAGGTGAAGGTGATTTGCGGCAACGCCTGCCGGTACAAGGCGATAACGAACTGGGCCGGATCGGCGGGAGCTTCAACCGCTTCGTCGGCGATCTGGAAACGACGGTGCAGGAATTGAATCGTTTCGTCGAGCAGTTGGGTCAGACATCGTCGGTGCTCAGTGGTCAGACCGGACAATTGTTGTCGGCGACCAACGAGCAGTCTGAGGCGGCGGCGGCGATAGCCAGCGAGATCGATTCCCTCAGCATCAACATTGCCGAAGTCGCCGATTCGGCCGACCGCGTTCGCGATCTCTCCAATCGTAGCCTCGCGGCGACCAGCGACAGCGAGCGGCAGTTGCAACAACAGTTCCAGCAATTGGCCCGTCTCGAAGAGGCGGTGCAGCAGATCGCCGCCTCGGTGGCGGATTACATTGCCAGTACGCAAACCATCGCCAGGTTGACCGGCGAGGTGCGAACGATCGCCAATCAAACCAATCTTCTGGCGTTGAATGCGGCCATCGAAGCGGCGCGCGCCGGCGAACAGGGGCGCGGCTTCGCGGTGGTCGCTGACGAAGTCCGCAAGTTGGCCGAAAAATCGGCCAGTTCCGCCGACGAGATCAATGTCACCACCGCCAGTATCAACAGCAAGTCGGATACCTTGCAAACGGTGGTTCAGGAAGGGTTGAATGCGTTGATCGACAGCCGCGAGTCGCTGGCGGAGGTCGAGAAATGTCTGCACGAGGGTCGACGCGCGGTTTCGGACGCTCATCAGGGGATTGACAGCATTACTGCCGCGGTCGGTTCGCAAAGGAATGCCAGCACGGATATCGTTGGCCACGTCGAACGCATCGCCCAGTTGGCGGACGAAAACAATTCCGGTGCGCAACAAGCCGCGCAGTCGACCAGCCAATTCGCGGAACTCGCCAACGCCATCCGCCGTACGGTTGCTCACTTCAAAACCACCTGATCTCTCCAGGAAGCGCGGCGGTTCATTTATTCCGCTCGTCATTGATGCTGTTTTGATCGGTCAACTGTCAGACAACCTGTTTAAATAACAAATCTGCACGGTGACGCGGTGGTTGGCACGCGCTGGCCACGCGGC
>JAEUOJ010000072.1 GCA_016789495.1 Accumulibacter sp.
ACGCTTCCCTCATCACTGAAAATTCGTGGCGATGAAGGCAAATTTCTCTTGAAAACAGCCATGGAATCACGCTTGCCAAATGACATCTTGTATCGAAAAAAAATGGGCTTCGCCGTTCCTTTGGCACGATGGTTTCGAGGACCTCTCAAACAACGAGTCCGTGAAGCGGTGTTAGGACCACGATTGGCCGAAACCGGCTGGTTCGATCAAAATTATCTGCGACATCTGGTCGATGCACACCATGCAGGAACGCGTGATTACAGCGCACCGCTGTGGAGCGTGCTGATGTTCGAAGCGTTTTTACGCAATGTCCTCGATCAACCAAATGATGCGGCATTGGCCGATAAAACGGCCTTGGCGCACGGGAGTTGACGGTGCGCATTCTGCATGTCCTCGACCATTCCGTGCCACTGCATAGTGGCTATACCTTTCGCACATTGGCCATTTTGCGCGAACAGCGCGCGCTTGGCTGGGAAACGGTCCATTTGACCACGCCAAAGCAAGGAGCGGGTCCATCGCTACAAGAAAAAGTCGATGGCTGGCTTTTCTACCGAACGCCGAGCGGCGAACGAACGGGGCTGCTCCAGCAAATGCGGCTTACCACTGCGCGGCTCGCCGAAGTGGTTCGCACAACTCAACCTGATCTGATTCATGCGCACTCCCCTGTACTGAACGCCCTGCCCAGCTTGCGAATTGGCAGGAAATATCGCTTGCCGGTCGTTTATGAGGTCCGGGCATTTTGGGAGGACGCAGCGGTCGATCACGGAACCACGGCGGAAGATAGCTTACGTTATCGCGTGTCGCGAGCCATGGAAACGTATGCTCTTCGCAAGGCGGATCAGATCACAACCATCTGTGAAGGACTACGGTCCGATATGGTCCAGCGTGGCTTGTCCGCAGACCGAATAACCGTCATTCCGAATGCCGTGGATGTTGGCATGTTCCAGTTTGGGGCCCCTCCCGACCTGGAACTCCGACGCACCTTGGGTCTCGAACAAGCGATAGTCTTGGGCTTTGTCGGCTCGTTTTACGGTTATGAAGGACTCAATCTGTTAGTCGAAGCGGCACGTCGGATGCTGTCGCGGCTACCCAATTTGCGCGTCTTATTGGTAGGGGGAGGGCCGCAGGAAGGCAATCTTAAAGAACAAGTGGCAGCAGCGGGTATGCAGGACAAGGTCGTCTTTACCGGCCGGGTACCGCACAATCAGGTGCAACGATATTACGATCTCATTGATGTGCTCGCTTTTCCTCGCCTGCCCATGCGTCTTACTGAATTAGTTACCCCGTTGAAACCTCTGGAGGCCATGGCACAGGGTCGAATGTTTGTCGCGTCGGACGTTGGTGGACACCGTGAACTGATTCGTCACGCTGAAACAGGATTCCTTTTCCGCGCGGGAGATCCGGCTGCTCTGGAGAAAGCGATCACCGAAGTCCTGGATTGCCGCTCGGCCTGGCCACAAATACGCACCCAGGCCCGTCGCTTCGTCGAAGTGGAGCGTACTTGGGCAACCAGCGTGGCACGATATAAAGAGGTATATCGTCGTGCGATGGAACAATACGGCCAATAGTATGATTCTTGATCAAATTCGTCGCTTGATTGGTAGCGTTCAAAAGATTCGAAGCCATCTTGAAAACCGGAATAAATGCTAAATGGCAAATCTTCTTTATCTTGTTCATCGCCTTCCTTATCCGCCAAACAAAGGAGACAAGGTACGTTCCTACCACCTACTCAAGCATTTGGCAAAAAAACATCGGGTATATCTAGGTAGTTTCATTGATGATCCAGATGATGAACGTTATTTGGCAGAATTGCCGCAATATTGTGTTGATATGCATATCGCCCGATTGAAGCCGATCGTAGCAAAAATATCCAGTATTAGGGGTTTGTTGAGTAACCAACCGCTTACTTTGCCATATTATAAAAATCAGGAGCTACAAAACTGGGTCAACCACATCGTCGAGAATGAAAAAATCGAGACGGCGATCATATTTTCATCGGCCATGGCTGCGTATATCCAAAATATGCCCAAGCTGCGAGCACTGATTGATTACGTGGATGTGGACTCTGCCAAGTGGACGCAATATGCCGACAAGCATCATTGGCCATTATCCTGGTTATACCGTAGAGAAGGAAGTAAATTGCTGGACTTCGAACGAAAAATGGCATTGCATTCTGAAAAATCGTTTTTTGTCACAGACAACGAAGTGGACTTGTTTCGCCGGCTGGCTCCTGAATGTACGGGAAAAATCAGTGCAATGAGCAATGGTGTCGATGCCGATTTTTTCTCCCCCGACCATGACTTGGTATCACCTTACGGTCGGGATGAAATTCCAATCGTATTTACTGGCGCAATGGACTATTGGCCAAACGTTGACGCAGTTACTTGGTTTGATTCGGAGATGCTACCGAAGTTAATGACTAAATGGCCGAAAATTCGCTTTTATATCGTTGGACGAAACCCTTCCGCTGCTGTCCAGGCGTTGGCAAAAACCGACCGTACTGTCGTGACGGGTACCGTGCCGGATGTCCGTCCATACTTGCGGCATGCCAAGGTTGTCGTCGCTCCTCTCCGTCTTGCTCGAGGAATACAGAATAAGATTCTTGAAGCCATGGCTATTGGTCGCCCGGTAGTAGCTTCACAGGAATGTGCTACAGCGGTTGACGCGATAGCTGACCGAGACTTTCTGGTAGCGTCAACAGCTGAAGAATATATCGACAGTGTAGATAAATTGCTTTGTTCGCCGGATTATGCCGTGGAAGTCGGACGAGCTGCACGCCGACAGGTGGTGGCCAAATATAGTTGGGACGCCCATTTGTCAAACATAGATACTTATCTCGAGTATTGTGCCTAGCAAAGTGTCTTGACTCATCGAAAACAGGCCAAAGCTTGTTTTGATCGAACCGCTTATTAAAAATATATGGGATTATATACAACGTTTGCAGCCAAGATATTATTTCCGTTGCAAGAAAAGATCAAAAATCATTCAACAGTTGCCGTGCTACGTGATATGGAGCGCAGTCAATGGCTAAGTCCATCGGAAATTTCAGAACTTCAATTGAATAGGCTAAAGAAATTTTTGACAGAATGCGAAAACCATGTTCCTTATTACAAAGAAAAATTCAGTTCGCTTGAGTTCTCAGCAAAAAATATCAGTTCGCTAGATGATCTTACTCGATTGCCACTGCTGACAAAGGAAGTTATTCGCAAAGAATTTGATCGATTGAATTCGGATTTAAAAGAGTCGGTTCGTCTCTTTTCAACGACAGGGTCCACAGGAGATCCCTTGCGTTTCAATATCAGCAAAACACGGATAAGTCATGACGTGGCCGCTAAATGGCGGGCAACGCGCTGGTGGAATGTAGATATAGGGGATCGTGAGATGGTTGTTTGGTCGAGTGCGATCGAACTAACCAAACAGGATCGAGCTAAACATCTGCGCGACTGGGTCTTGCGCAGCAAGCTCATATCATCAACTGCCATGTCACTGCGTGACATGGACAGATTTATTGAAGAAATCAGGCGTTTCAAGCCAAAAATGATGTTTGGCTACCCGTCGTCGATGACGTTGATTGCACAGCGTGCCGAAAAGCAAGGAATTCGACTGGACAATTTAGGTATAAAGGTCGCTTTTTGTACAGCTGAAAGATTATATCCACATCAAAGGGATGTTCTTGAGCGAATTTTTGGGTGTCCAGTAGCCAATGGCTATGGGGGTAGAGATGCGGGCTTTATCGCTCATGAGTGTCCGGAGGGTGGAATGCACATCACTGCTGAAGATATTATTGTCGAAATAGTCGATCAGTATGGTAACTCAGTACCCATTGGGGAAACTGGGGAAGTTGCAATCACGCATATGAGCAGCACCGGCTTCCCTTTTATCCGATATAAAAATGGAGATATCGCTGCATTAGACAATAGAAAATGTGCGTGCGGGAGAGGATTGCCTTTGCTCAAAGATATCCATGGTAGAACGAATGACATTTTACTGGCTGAAGATGGTTCGATTGTCTTGGCTGTCGCAATAGCCTTGGTTCTGAGGGACATGCTCGGGGTGAATGGATTTAAAGTAATCCAAGAAACAATGTCATATACCCGACTGCAGTTGGTGACAGACGATAAGTATGACAAAGATAATGGCGAATTGAAAATAAAGTCGGCATTCAAATCCAGGCTTGGAAAAAATGTCAGGCTGGACATCGAATATCTCGAAGAAATATCTCCTGAAGCAAGCGGAAAATATCGTTATGTAGTAAGCAAAGTCAGTGGACAAATGATTAATTAACAGTTTTTGATAGCTGGAGTTGCAGTGTTATGACAAAATTATCTGAGCAGCTATTGAAAAGATATTATACCAATAGTGTTCATCCGTATCGGGTGTACGAACAAAAGGTTGATTTGCTCTTAAATGCGGATAGTGTCCTGTTGGATGCAGGTTGTGGAAGAGGTGTGCCAGTACTAAAGAAATATTTGGGACGAGCCAAACGACTTATTGGCGTTGAACTTGTCGAGTTCAGAGATGTACCTGATGGAATAGAAGTTTACAACGCTGATTTGGCAAACATTCCTCTTCCTGCTGAAAGTGTTGATCTCATCATGTCTCGAAGTGTGTTTGAGCATCTTACTGATCCCAGCGCGGTCTACAAAGAGTTTTCGCGAATATTACGTCCTGGTGGTGCGGTTGTCTTTTTGACGGCAAATATGTGGGACTACGGAACAATGGTTGCCAGATTAATTCCAAATCGATTTCACGCAAGAATTGTCAATAAAGTAGAAGGTCGAGAAGAGGAAGATACGTTTCCAACTGCGTATCTTACAAATAGAAAAAGTGATGTTATCCGTTTGTCAAAAATCAACAACTTTAAAATTGAGTCATACGAATATTTGAGCCAGTACCCAAACTATCTGATGTTCAATGGCGGGTTGTTTTTCATTGGAATGTGTTACGAGAAAATCATCAGTCGAATAGATGCGCTGCGCTTTCTTCGTGGTTGGATCATGGTGGTTCTGCGCAAAAATCCAAGTTGATATTTATCCAAATTCAAATTTGGTTTTTACCCGATTGGTGAATGAAGTCATTGTAATAATATATTTTATTCAAATATTCGGCCGTTGATTTGGTCCATGGTTAATCGATAATGCGCGATATTATTGTTGTGGGTCTGGTAGTGCTTGCTCTACCATTTGCCCTTTGGCATACGTGGATCGCTGTTTTATTATGGACATGGGTCAGCCTGATGAATCCTCACCGATTGACATTTGGCTTTGCCTATAGCACACCTATTGCGGCTATGGCAGCGGGAGCGGCCTTGATTTCTTTATTGATAACCAAAGATAAGCTCCGTATGACCTGGTCTCCACCAGTCGTTGTGTTGTTATTATTTGTAATGTGGATGTGTGTCACAACAGCCTTGGCATTTGATCCTGCAACTTCGTGGGATCAGCTGAATAAGGTGTTGAAAATTCAATTAATGACAGGTATTGGATTAATCGCTTTGCAGGAAAAAAAACATATTGATCTGTTTATTTTAGTAAATATTATTTCGATTGGTTATTTTGGCTTCAAAGGTGGGATTTTTACTATATTGACGGGTGGGGGGTATCGCGTTTGGGGGCCAGAAGATTCGTTTATCTCGGATAATAACGCATTGGCGGCCGCATTAATTATTTGCATACCCCTAATGAACTATTGGCGATCGATTTCACAAAACCGCTGGATTCGAATTGGATTTTTGGTTTTAATGATTTTATGTACTATATCCGCAGTAGGTTCCCAGTCGCGAGGGGCTTTGATAGCAATAACAATGATGGGAATAACATATTGGTATCGATCGAATAAGAAGTTCTCAGGGGGGGTTGCAATAATTCTTATTGCGATAAGTCTGCTTGCTTTCATGCCTTCTTCATGGGAGCAGCGGATGTCAACAATCACCAACTATGAAGGAGAGGGGTCGGCGATGAGCCGGCTGATCGCTTGGCAATTCTGTTTCAATCTGGCAAATGATCGATTCTTTGGAGGTGGCTTCGAAATTTATAATTGGCCTACCTACTGGCTGTATGCACCCGAAGGTGCTTATAAACCATTTGCTGCTCATAGTATCTATTTTTCAGTATTGGGTGAACATGGTTATGTCGGCTTGATTTTATTTGTTTTGATATGGATATTATCCTTTCGAGTTGGTGCGCAAATTCGCAAAGAAACAAAAAATCGCCCGGAATTTGCCTGGTTGCACCACTTGGCGGGGATGTGTCAAGTGTCCTTGATTGGTTATCTTGCGGGAGGTACATTTCTAAGCCTGGCTTATTTTGACTTGCCATATAATATTTTAATCGTATTGGTTGCTTATCAACGCTGGTTGAGCTTTGAAATTAAGAAAGAGAGTCGTGCGCCAGCTAAATATGAATTCGGAATCAATGATTTAAAAACAAGCTGGGTGAAATAATCTATCATCATGATTTTTAGAGTTTTAACACATGCATGTTCTCCTGGTGGGCCCCGTGGGAAACTGTCGATTTTGATTTTTCATAGAGTCTTGCCAAAAGATGACGGCATTTTGAATTTCGATGTGAATGCGGTTGAATTTAAAAAAATTATCCGATGGTTGGCAAAGTGGTTTAATGTCATTGCTCTTGACCAGGCGATCTTGAAATTAAAAGAAGGGACCTTGCCGCCTCGCGCTGCCGCAATAACATTTGACGATGGATACGAAGATAACTTGTCAGTCGCGACACCTATTCTCACAGATCATGGGATGACCGCCACTTTTTTTGTAGCGTCGGGTTATTTGAATGGTGGGCAGATGTGGAATGACACGATTATCGAATCAATTCGACATTGCAGTTTACCTAAGCTTGATCTCGTATCGGAGGGCTTAGGTCATTACGATTTGTCTGGTCCCCATAAAAGGCTTATTGCAATCAATAAAATTCTAAAGGAGGTGAAATACCGCGCTTCAACTGAAAGAATTTTTTTGGCGAGTCAAATAGAAAAATTAACCAGAGTCAAGCTGAATAAGAACCTTATGATGACTTCTGAACAAGTTATTCTTTTGCGAAAAGCCGGCATGAGCATTGGTGCTCATACCGTAAATCACCCGATTTTGGCGAAATTGTCTGCGGAAGACGTTCAGCTTGAAATTCAAAATAATAAGCACTTTCTCGAATCCTTGCTGCAAGAACGAGTTGGCTTGTTTGCTTATCCAAATGGCAAACCAAATATTGATTATCGCCTTCTTGATGCGCAAATTGTTCGAAGTCTCGGTTTTGATGCCGCAGTAACTACTGCATGGGGTGTGGCTGACACACATAGTGACTTGATGCAACTTCCACGCTTTACTCCGTGGGATCGTTCGTCTTTCAAATTTGGTTATCGAATGGTAAAAAACATGCTTGGAAATTCATCGATTCGCGCTTTACAAAATGCGGACTAGATTAATCTTTAATTATATATTTCAGCCATGTTTTATGGATTAATTGATAACTTCTTGATTAATTTATCCATCGCATTCTAATTGACTATTTAAGGTTAATCGGAGAAGCTAGTTAGTGAATTTACGTAATCAGGTCCTTGATGCGGTGAAGTGGAGCGTCGCTGGCCGTTTGGCTTCACAGTTGGTGACATGGGCTATTACCATATACGTAATTCGGTTGCTTTCTCCCTCCGACTACGGACTCATGGCATTGGCCGGGATCTTCGCGACCATATTTTCTATGGTTGCAGAAATAGGTCTGGGTGCGGCGCTTGTGCGATCACAAGATTTGTCTCCTTTCCGTATTCGTCAAATTTTCGGCATCGTCATTTTATCAAGCCTTGTCGCGTGTTTAGTTCTTGCAACTTTGGTGGCTTATCTTGCAGGTGAGTTTTTCAACGACCCGCGTTTGGTTGGCGTCATACAACTTTTATCATTGCAGTTTTTACCATCAATTTTTATAGTCATTCCATCCGCGCTACTCAATCGAAACATGATGTTTCGTGGACGGGCTATTATAGATTTGACATCGACAATTGCTGGGGCGTTGCTTACTTTATTTTTGGCTTACACAGACCATGGGGTTTATTCATTGGTTTGGGGTAGCATTATGCAAATCGTTATCCGTGCAGTTGGACTCAACATCGCTCAGCCATTTTGTGGTTGGCCCATATTTAAATTTTCTGGCTGTGGAGGGATGTTCAAATTTGGTGGGAATGTTACCGGGTCACAGTTAGTCTGGATGTTGTATTCGCAGGCAGACATTTTTTTTATAGGTAGATTCCTTGGGAACAATGTCTTGGGAATTTATTCCGTGGCCATGGACTTGGCATCTTTGCCGGCCGCAAGACTTTCAGCCATCCTCAATCAGATTGTATATCCGGCATTGGCCCGAGTTCAACGGGAAGGTGAGTCGGTGGGCCCCTATCTGTTGAAAGGTATTCGTGTAGTTTCCCTGATCTCCATTCCTATCATGTGGGGAATGTCCAGCATTTCGAACGAGCTCATTGATATTTTGCTTGGAGTCAAATGGCAGGATTCGAAGCTTCCTTTTACCATTCTGTGCGTGATCATGCCCTTTAGAGTTCAATCTCCATTAATGCATGCTGGGCTACATGCCGTTGGTCGAGCTTTTGAAAGTTTTCAAATTACCTGTATAACCGCTTTTTTAATGACTTGCTCATTCATAGTTGGAGTACAGTTCGGTCTTTTGGGTATAAGTATTGCTTGGGGAGTTGTTTTCCCAACTGTGTTCTTGATATTTTTTTATAGAGCATGTAATAAAATGGGTTTTCCTGGAATTGATTTAATTATTTCACTAATAAGACCAATTTTGGCTGGCTTTTTAATGTTTGCTGCAGTTTGTTGGACTAGATATTTATTGCCTCAGAACCTAAATTCAGTTATGAGTATGATTTTGTTGATTTTCATTGGGGCTTTTGTCTATATTTCAATAACTTTCATGATTAATCGGCAAGGCGTGAATGAATTAAGATCCATTGTTAGTAGTAGATCATAATCGGGGCTTAGGGAATCGCTGAATGAGACCTCTTCCGACACACCTGACGACGCGAAGCTGCCCTCAGCCGTTCCAGATTTGATTAGTTATGGAGGGGCATGCGTTTTGGTTGATCCGACGAGGTTCTTCCCTTCTTCCACTCGTTTCAGGGCCTTCTTCGTTCATCAAGTCTCCACTTGGCCTTAGAGCGCCAATAGTCGCCGCTTGGCGATCATCTGGTTGGCCAGGCCAAACAGGGTGTGCAGCGGCGCCGGGTTCTTGGCCAAGCCTTTGTAGCGCACTTTCCGGAAGTGGAACAGGTTCTTCTCGATGTGGAACGGGTGTTTTACTTTCGACCGGATGCTCGCTTTCACAGAACCTGAGCGGGCTAATGCGGGCTGTGGCTCGCCTGGGTCTCAAAGGATTTTTCCGCTCTGTGCGTTAATGACTGGCTTGGCGATGCTGATCATCATCTGATCAATTAGTGCTTTGGGAATGCTGGGCACCGATGCCGGTTTCTTCTTGCTTGTATTGATTGGCATACATCCGCCTTTTTGTTGACATGGTATGCCTTACACATAAAATTTCTGACACCCCTTGACACTCTTTCGCGGGGCCAATTGATCATCCGATCTTCCAAGATCTGTCTACCACCTCTCGTCGGCAAGGCGCAAACGACCACTCCACCTCACTGCCATGCATTACACTCATGGTTTCACGTCGTGAATTCAGCCGACGATCAGTTCCCCATGTCATTGGCAACGTTGCTCGTCGCGCACGGACGGTCACTTGTGACTCATTAAAAATCAATGAATTTTCAGCTATCCATGCAAATCCAGGCACCGCCACGGCGAGCTATGCTGACGAGCTCACGTCAGACCAGCCGTTACCGACTCACCGCTGGTTCGCGGCACAGCGACACTGACCGCGGCTGACACCGTCCCGAACCGCTCTCCTTCGCGAGGTAGTCATGCCCGTCAATTACCGAACCCCTTCTCCCGAACAGCTCTATCCCGTTTCCGGTGTTAACTTGGGTATCGCGCAAGCGGCGATCCGCAAGCCCGATCACCACGATCTGACGCTGATCGCGTTGGCCGCCGGCAGTCGGGTAGCCGGCGTATTCACGCTCAACCGCTTTTGCGCTGCGCCGGTCCAGGTCTGCCGTCGACACCTTGAACTTGGTGACGACATTCGGGCGCTGGTGATCAACACCGGCAACGCCAACGCCGGCACCGGCGAGGCCGGCTGGCAGGCGGCGACGCGAACCTGCGCCGTGGTCGCCGATTTGCTGGCGATCGAGGACCGCCAGGTTCTGCCATTCTCCACCGGCGTGATTCTCGAGCCGTTGCCGATCGACAAATTGCTTGCCGCACTGCCGAACTGCGTCACCAATTTGCGCGCCGACCGTTGGCACGCCGCGGCGCAGGCGATCATGACCACCGACACGGTCGCCAAAGCGGCGTCGCGTCGCGTCGACATCGACGGTCGGCCGATCACCGTCACCGGTATCGCCAAGGGCGCGGGAATGATCCGCCCGAACATGGCAACGATGCTCGCCTTTGTCGCCACCGACGCCGGGCTTGCCGGGCCGCTGCTCGAGCGACTGCTCCGTGAAGCCGCCGATGAATCGTTCAATGGCATCACCGTCGATGGGGACACCTCGACCAACGATTCGTTCGTGCTCATCGCCACCGGCCAGTCCGGCGTAGACATCCTCGCCGACGACAGCGCCGCTTACGCCACCTTGCGCGAAACAGTGATCGCAATTGCCGCTGAATTGGCGCAAGCGATCGTCCGTGACGGTGAGGGCGCCAGCAAATTCATAACCATCGCCGTCGAAAACGGTCGCCATCGCGACGAGTGTCGACGAGTCGCGTACGCCATTGCTCACTCGCCGCTGGTCAAAACCGCTTTTTTCGCTTCAGATCCCAATCTTGGACGGATCCTGGCGGCGATCGGTTACGCCGAGATCGAGCCGCTGGCTATCGATCGAGTTCGGGTGTGGCTGAGCGACGGCGACAACGAGGTGCTGGTTGCCGAACAGGGGGGGCGCGCGGCGACTTACCGCGAAGAGGACGGCGCGGCGATCATGGCAAAGGCCGAAATCGGCATTCGCGTCGAACTGGCGACCGGCACCGCCCGGGCAACGGTGTATACCTCCGACCTGTCTTACGACTACGTGAAGATCAACGCCGACTATCGAAGTTAACCGTTTGTCGGACTTGACCAAGCCGGCAGCAAGGGCCGGGATGATGACGGCTTCTTGGGCTGGGGGTATTCGCCCAGGGGGACCACGGATCGTTCGCTCCAACCAGTGTGCGCGTGTTGCCGCTGAATTTGTCGCCCGGTCAACTCAACGACACTCGCTGTTGATGACGATCATCGTGTGAGGCTCATGAACAATTGCGGCAGCCGTTCGGGCAGGCGCTCGATGTGATCGATCACCGTGTAACGTCGTCCGAAAATGTCGCTGACGTAGTCGTCGGCCCGCGGATCGAGGCTGATGCAGTAGGTGAATACGCCCAGTCGCTCCGCTTCCTCGACCGCCTTGCGGGCATCTTCGATCAGCAACCGGTCGTCCTGCACGTCGACGTCGGCCGGCTGACCGTCGGTGAGGATCAGCAACAGCTTCTTTTCGGTCCGACGGGACTGCAGCATCCGCGTCGCATGGCGGATCGCCGGACCCATCCGCGTCGACCCGCCGGCCTGCATCGCCGCCAGCCGGCTTTTCACTTCGGCATGCCAGCTTTCGCCGTAGCCCTTGAAGTGCAGGTAACGCACGTCGTTGCGGGTATTGGAGTGAAAACCGGCAATCGCCAAGAGATCACCGAGCTGCTCGATCGACCAGGCCAGCAGGGATACCGCTTCCTGACTCAATTCGAGAATGCTCTGCTGACCGTCGCCAACCGTGACTTTGTCGGCCAGGGACTGCGAGAGATCAAGCAGCAAGGTCACGGCGAGATTACGGCCATTGCGGCGGTGGCTCATGTTGATCCGTGGCTCGGGGGTGACGCCGCTTTTCAGATCGATCAACGAGCGCAGCGCGATGTCGAGGTCGAGTTCGCTGCCGTCCTCACGGTAGCGGACGCGCACGCGGTCCTGTGGGCGCAGGTGGTCGAGCAGCCGTTTCAGGCGCCGGGTCAGCCGCTCATGCCTGGCCAGCAGTTGGTCGATATGCGCGCTGTCGCCGGCCGGATGCAGTGATTCATAGACGCTGACCCAGTCCGGCCGGTAGCTTTGCGTCGCATAATCCCATTCAGGGTAATAGCACGGCGGCAGGCGCTCGGCTTCCTCGACCCGCGGTGGCGGTGGTCGGGACTCGAACATTTCCTCGTCGTCGCTCAACTCGTGGAATTGCCAGAGATGGCGGTTGTCGTCCCGGTAGTCGATCTCCGTCCCGGCGAAATGCACCTCCGCCGACTGATCGCTCGGTTGACGCGTTCGCGCCACCCAGGCCAGCGCCAAGGCGACCATCGCTTCGCCGGCGCCTTGACCATCGGCGAGCAGCGCCTGGAAACGGGCGACGAATTCGATCAGCGTCGCATCGGTGTAGCCATGCTCTGCATCGAGCAGCGCGCGCGACAGCATCGTCAGCCGATGGCGCAGGCACGATCGCTGACGGGGATCGCAATCGCCGGCGCGCGGCGCCGGATGCAAGGCCAGGAACAATTTTCGCAGTCCGGGATAGCGGCGCAGGATCAGCGTATCGATCCGGCAATCCTCGAACACCTCGATCGCCAGACGCTGCAACGGACTGAAATTGTCGGCAAAAATAGGGCGGCTCCAGCCACGGTGTCCGGCGAGATGCGCCAGGATTGCTCGATAGCGGTCTAGACCGTCGACGCCGGCGTGCGTGTCTAGGGCATCGGGCAGATAGATCGCCGCCGCGTCGCAACTGGGCCGGCGGATCTTTTCCGGGTCGACCGGATACGCCTGCAGCGGACCGGGGTCGTTCCACAAGGCACGCAGGAAAAGTTCGAGCAATCGTTGGTGGTCGCTGAACTGCACTCCCCGGCGTTGCCGGTGCCAGACGGCGCGACTGTCCGGTGAGCGCAGACCGAAATAGTCCTGCAGACGTTCGGGGTGATCCGGATGATTGCGTAGTCCGTAGTCTACCCACTGGCGCAACCCGTCGAGAGTCAGCGTGTCGAGCAGCGTCGCTGATTGCGAGAAAAACTCCGGCAGCGCCGGACTGGCAAAGGTTTGATGGATACCGTGGATCGAGCCGCTGCTGCGCTCCATCAACGACACCACCAGTTCGAGATAGGCTGGCAAGGTCGCTTCCGCCAACAAGCGGTTGGCCACGGTGGCCAGTGTGCGCAGGAAAGGGGCGATCGTCCTGGCGTTGGGCGATTTGTGCAGCGCGGTCAGCACGCGTTCGACCGCTGGCAGTGTGTCTTCACCGACAGCGGCGGCGATTTTTGGCCATTGCTCCAGGAACGCCCGCACCGGTTCGTCGCCACGGCCGATCTTGCCAAGCCAGCGGGCCCGATCGAGATAAGCGTCGAGAGCGTCTTCGCTGAGGACCGCCACCGCGTCGAGCAGGCATTTTTCGAACACCGCTTGGACCGCCGGAAATCGGCAGTCCAGGCGCTCGCGGGCGAGACGCAGTCGTTCGGACCATCGCGGGTCCGCAGCTTCAGTGGGCTTGGCGGGGCGAACGGTGACCATCGCGGCAGGGCGCAGAGTGGTCCGTCAGTCAGTGAAAATCGCGTCGATGGCCAGATCGAGCGTCTGGCGTATATCGCGGTCGTCGGTGATCGGCCGTACCAGCGCCATCCGGCAGGCTTCGCGTGGCGCGACGCCGCCGGTGATCAGCGTCGCCGCATAAACCAGCAGACGGGTGGAGATTCCCTCGTCCAGACCATGCCCTTTCAACCGCCGCGCGGTGGCGCCGACTTCGACCAGACGCTCGGCAATGCTCTCATCCACACGGCTTTCGCTGACCAGGATCGCTGCTTCCAGTTTCGCCGTCGGGTAATCGAAATCGAGAGCGGCAAACCTCTGCTTGGTCGATTGCTTGAGATCCTTAATCAGGCTCTGATAGCCGGGATTGTAGGAAATCACCAATTGGAAGTCCGAGTGAGCACGTATCAG
Organism: Accumulibacter sp.; assembly: GCA_016789495.1. Lineage (GTDB taxonomy): Bacteria > Pseudomonadota > Gammaproteobacteria > Burkholderiales > Rhodocyclaceae > Accumulibacter. The sequence continues at coordinate 14,064 of JAEUOJ010000072.1, forward strand.
TTCGCCTTTTTTGTCCAGCGGTAGGACGCGCCGGTGGTCGGTCAGTGGATGGATGACTACGGTCGTATCCTGGCGCGCCTCGACGATCTCGTCGAGGTAACAGATCGCGCCGATGCGTACGGCGGTGGTCAGTGGGCCATCCAGCCACCGCGTCCCGTCGGCCTCGAGCAGGTAGCGGCCGACCAGATCAGCGGCGGTCATGTCCTCGTTGCAGGCGACGGTGATCAGCGGCCGGCCGAGTTTCCAGGCCATGTGTTCGACAAAGCGCGACTTGCCGCAGCCGGTCGGACCCTTGATCATCACCGGCAGACGCGCGGCGTACGCCGCGGCGAACAGCGTCACCTCGTCACCTTGCGGGCGGTAATACGGTTGCCGATGAATCCTGAAGGTTTCGGCGTGATCCATGCTCGCTACCTCGAACTGAAGATCGGTTTTCAGCGATGCGCGCCGAGCTTCTCGCGCCATCCCGGGTACAGTTTGTCGGCGTCAGCGGGGAACGAAGCGAAAGCACGGGCGAATTCCCGATGCTCGCGCGCCCATTCGATCGGGTCGGCGCCGGCCCGCCAGCATTCGTAAGCCTGGCGCAGCGAAATGGCTCCCGCCGCTGGACTGTCGATGTGACCGTACGACCCCCCGCCGGCGGTATTGATCACGTTGCCGTGTCCGAGATTGGCGAAAAAACCCGGCAAACGCAGCGCGTTCATGCCGCCGGAAATGATCGGCGTCGTGGGCTTCATGCCGTGCCATTTCTGGTAATACGCTGGTCCTTGGAACTCGTCGCGTTCGATGATGTAGGCGATCGACCGGTCGTCGGCAGTTCCCTCCATCTTGCCGTAGCCCATCGTTCCGACATGGATACCAGACGCGCCCTGCAGGCGGGCCATCTTGGCCAGTACGTAGGCATCGTAGCCGCGGCGCGAACTCGGCGAGGTAACGGCGCCATGGCCGGCGCGATGATAGTGCAGATACTGGTGGGGATATTGCCGCCGGGCGGTGGTCACCATTCCTGGGCCACCGACGTAGCCATCGACCAGGAATGCCACCTTGTCGGCATCCGGACCGAAAGTTTCAAGAATGAAATCGGCGCGGGCGCACATTTCGTAATGGTCATCTGCGGTGATATTTGCCGAGAAAATCTTTGCCTGGCCGGTTTCGTCCTGGGCGCGTTTCATCGCGTCATAAACCAGTGGCATGACCTTTTTCATCGGCGCGAAGACCTGGTTGCCCTGCGGCTCGTCGTTTTTGATGAAATCGCCGCCGAGCCAGAACTGGTACGCAGCGTGGGCAAACGGTTCCGGGCGCAAACCGAGTTTGGGTTTGATGATCGTTCCGGCGATGTACCCCCCGTCTTTGAGGGGACGCCCGAGAATCCGCCAGAGGTCGGAAATGTCCTTGGCCGGCCCGTCGAACAACTGGATCGCCCGCTCCGGCATGTAGAAATCGTACATCTTGGCGTGCTCGATGTCGCCCATTCCCTGATTGTTGCCGATCGCCAGGGTCAGAAACGAGACCAGCATCATCCGTCCGTCGGTGATATTGCGGTCGAACAAATCGAGCGGATAGGCGATACGCATCTCGTCGCCGGCTTCATCAATGAAGTACACCAGCGCGTCGACGCCACGGGTGAAATCGTCGGTGGTCACCACCTCGACATTGGTGCCGGTGGACGATTCGGCGGCGAAATGTGCCGCCGCTTGCAGATAGTCATAGCCCGCCTTCGGTCGCATTTTGTAGGCGACGAGAATGTGCCGGCCGCCGGCGATCAGACTTTCCTCGTCCAGGCTAAGATCGGCGTAACGGTTCGATTGGTCCATGCGGTTCTCCGTTTCGAAAAATGAAATTTCAGGCGGTATCGTCCCAGATGGCTTATCGTCAGCCCCGGTCTGGTTGACTGAACCACCAACCACGGCGTACGAGCAGGTCGGCGCCCCATGGACGATCAGCTCAAGTTGCTGACCAGCAGTGTATTTCAGGTTATAAATAAATAAAAGTTAATCATTATTCACAAATAATTAATTTATTACTTAATAATTGCAAAGTACAAGGTCAGTTTGACGACGTTCCCGGTGACATGGAACGCGTCCGTAATCCTCCACCACGCGCCCGTTAAAATAGTGATCGGCCGCGAGACGAAAATCGCGACGAAGGCGCGCGTGATCGGTGTGGCATGACAAGGTGGCACGTGGCGCGACGGAAGACCGGTATCGCCACGCCGCCTGTTGCTCGCGGGCTGGACGGTGCGCACGAGTGAGGTCATCGAATGGCTGATTCGACCCGAGGGTTCGCTACGGGCCCGACGATATCCTGGTTGAACGTCGGGTTCGCCGCTCAATGTTTCATCGGGCCTAAGCCCTCCTGTAGCTGTCCCCCCGGACAACGGCATTCCTGCGATCACCTCGCGGCCCGCGGGTGTCGTGCCGCGGCCCGCTCTGCTGTTAGAATCCAGGAACTCTGTCCGACCGTCCATCATCCTCCACGCAGGAGTTCGCCATGCGTTTCGCCGGTTCCGAGAATTACGTTGCCACCCGCGACCTGACCTTGGCGGTCAATGCCGCGATCACCCTGCAGCGGCCGTTGTTGATCAAAGGCGAACCGGGGACCGGCAAGACGATGCTCGCCGAGGAGGTGGCTGCCGCGCTCGGTCTGCCGTTGTTCGAATGGCACGTCAAATCGACGACCAAGGCGCAACAAGGGCTGTACGAATACGACGCCGTCTCCCGCCTGCGCGATTCACAACTCGGCGAAGCCCGGGTCGCCGACATCGGCAGCTACATCGTCAAGGGAGTTCTGTGGCAGGCCTTCGAATCGCCGACGACGTCAGTGGTTCTGATCGACGAAATCGACAAGGCCGACATCGAGTTTCCGAACGACCTGTTGCGCGAACTCGACCGGATGGAGTTTTTCGTTTACGAGACGCGCCAAAACGTGCGGGCGCGGCACCGACCGGTGGTTTTCATCACCTCGAACAACGAAAAGGAGCTTCCCGACGCCTTCCTACGCCGTTGTTTCTTCCACTACATCAAATTCCCCGACAAGGAGACGATGACCCGGATCATCGACGTCCATTTCCCGGGCCTGAAGCCGGCTTTGCTGCGTGAAGCGTTGGAAGTGTTTTTCGAGCTGCGAGAAGTGCCCGGCCTAAAGAAAAAGCCGTCGACTTCGGAACTGCTCGACTGGCTGAAACTGCTGCTCGCCGAGGACATTCCGCCGGAAGCGCTGCGTAGCCAGGATCGCAAGGTGGTCATCCCGCCGCTGCATGGCGCGCTGCTCAAAAACGAACAGGACGTCCATCTCTTCGAGCGGCTGATTTTCATGGCCAGACAGAATCGCTGATCGGCGACAGTGACTCCGACCAGGGCGAGCGCGGCGCGATGCTGATCGATTTTTTCATGCACCTCAAGGCCAGTCGGGTGCCGGTATCGATCAAAGAATTTCTGGCTTTGCTCGAGGCGCTGCAGCAACACGTCATCGAGCACAGCCTGGATGACTTTTATCTGCTGTCGCGAGCGATCCTGGTCAAGGATGAGACGCATTTCGACAAATTCGACCGGGCTTTCGGCGAATATTTCAAAGGCGTCGAAGCCCTGCCCGGAATGGATGTGCTGATTCCCGAGGACTGGTTGCGCGACGCGGTGAAAAAGCATCTCAGCGATGCCGAGCGCGCCAAACTCGAAAAGCTGGGCTGGGACAAGCTGATGGAAACATTCAAACAGCGGCTCGCCGAACAGAAGTCGCGCCATTCGGGCGGCAACAAATGGATCGGCACGGGCGGCAGTTCGCCTTTCGGCCATGGCGGCACTCATCCCGAAGGCATCCGTCTTGGCGGACGCAGCGAAAATCGCTCGGCGGTCAAGGTCTGGGAAAAGCGCGAATTCCGCAATCTCGACGACAGTGTCGAAATCGGCACCCGCAACATCAAGGTGGCCTTGCGCCGGCTGCGTCGCTTCGCTCGCGAAGGAGCAGCCGAGGAACTCGATCTCGACGGCACCATCGCCGGCACGGCGCGCAACGCCGGCTGGCTGGATCTGAAACTGCGGCCTGAACGACACAATGCCGTTAAGGTGTTGCTATTACTGGACATCGGCGGGTCGATGGACGACTACATCCGCATCTGTGAAGAGCTGTTTTCAGCCTGCCGCAGCGAATTCAAGCATCTCGAATATTATTACTTCCACAATTGCGTTTACGACTTTCTCTGGAAAGACAACCGCCGCCGGCATACCGAACGCATCGCCACGCATGACGTGCTGCACAAGTATGGCAGCGATTACAAACTGATCTTGGTCGGCGACGCGGCGATGAGTCCCTACGAAATCCTCATTCCGCACGGCAGCGTCGAATACAACAATGCCGAGCCCGGCGCGGTATGGCTACGTCGGCTGGTCGATACCTGGCCGCATGCCATCTGGCTCAACCCCGAACCCGAGCATTCCTGGGCCTATCGCCAATCGACGACCCTGATCCACAATCTGCTTGGCGGACGGATGTTTCCACTGACTCTAGACGGGTTGGCGCGGGGAATGCAACTGCTGAGCAAGTAAGCGCGGGCGGACTCACACATGAAAGCCGTCGAGAAGGCGGCGGGTATTCTGTGCGTTGCCCGATAGCGCTGACAGTGTCGCGCGCGCTTCCTGGATGACGCGATCTTCGGCTTCGACTCGCTGGCTGATCCGTTCGCTGGTGTGCGCCATCGCTGTCGTCGCGTGCCGCTGTTCGAGCGTCGACTGGGCGATCTCCCCCACCCGGGCAATCGCCTCGTTCATTTTTGTGCTGATTTCCTTGATGCGGCGTGCCGCGATGCGCGATTTTTCGACGCCACGGCTGACCGATTCGACCGTCGAATGGACGGTCAGTCCGGCTTGGCTGGTTTCGTCGTGTACCGCGGAAATCTTCTCGGCGATCTCGACCGTCGCCTTGGCGGTACTTTCCGCCAGATTGCGCACTTCGTCAGCGACGACCGCGAAGCCGCGCCCTTGTTCGCCGGCGCGCGCGGCCTCGATCGCCGCGTTCAGCGCCAGAAGATTGGTTTGATCGGCAATACTCTTGATGACATTGATGATGCTGCTGATCTCCTGCGAACGGCTGTCGAGATTCGCCATCACACGCGCGAGTTCCTTGACGTGGCCGATCGAAATCTCGGCGTCGGCGGCGACCGCGTCGACCTCGCAGGCGGTTTCCTGCGAAAGCTCGCCGGTCGCGCGGACCAACTGGTCGGTATCGCGCGCATTGTCGGCAATTTTCGACACCGCCTGCGTGATGTCTTCGACGGCGGCGGCGTTGGTTCTTGAACTCTCGGTCAGGCTGACCGATTCGCTCGCCAGATGGTTGATGTTGTCGTCGAGCCGAACGACATCCGTACCCAGACGCTGTGCTTCATCCTTGAGGGATATCACCATGCGTTGTAACTGATTGAGGAACTGGTTGAAGGAACGCGCCGTTTCGCCGACTTCGTCGTCCGACAGCACATTCAGGCGGACTCGCAGGTCGCCACCACCGCGCGAGATCTCGACCATCTTGCCACGTACCTGGTGTAGTCCGCGCAGCATACGGCCCAACACGAGCCGCACCAGGAACGCGGCGACGCCGGCAGTGACGAACAAGGCGAACAACAGAGTGATCAGCAGGCGATCGAGTGGTGCGAGCACCTTCGCTTTGTCGAGCGAGACACCGAGGAGCCAGTCCGTTCCTTTAATCGGTGCTAAAAAGAGGAGACGATCGCCTTCAACGGCGCGCATCTCAAACATGCTGTTCGCCGCTTTCGCTTGGGCAAGGCGTTCGGGTGTCAGATCCGGGAATCGCTCACTGACCGGCTTCATGACGCTCTCCTTGACCGGGTGGGCAAGAATGGTTCCGTCCTGATGCAACAGGAAGCCAAAGCCTTCGCCGGCCAGCTTGATGTTCAGTGCTTCACCGACGACGCGGTCGATGAATAAGTCGGCCGCGACAACGCCCAACACGCCTTCGCCCTCCTTGACCAGGGAGGAAATCGAAATCACCAATTTTTTGCTGCCGGCATCCTCGTAGGGCTTGGTGACGACAATCTGCGCCTCTCCGGCGCGCATTGCGTCCAGATACCACGGTCGTACCGTCGGGTCCCAGTCGGCTGGAAGATCAGGCTGTTCTTCGGAAAACACTGAACGTTTGTCCGGGAAACCGGCGTATACCGAGTCGAATCCACCGACCAGTTTAGCCGTGGCGAAAAACTTCTCGGCGTCCGGCTTGGCGATTACCGACTTGAGCGCATTTACCATCTGCGCCTTCGAAGCTATCCATTCGCCCGTGGCAAGGGCGAAGCCGGTTGCGGTGCCGCGCGTTTCCGAAGCAACCGAGTCGATGAGCTGGGCACGCATCTGGAGGTAGAACGCGGCGCCGAAGATCAGCATCGAAAACGTGATCAGTCCGCCGACCAAGCACGTCAGTCGGCTGTGAAGTGATTTCATCGGGAGTCTTCCATCAAGTGGTTCGCAGCGATGCGGCTGCGTAACGATCCGGGCAGTAACCGGCGTACGGGTTTGCGGCTGGCCCAAGGCATGGGACGACGATGGGCCAGCAGGCTTGACGTATGGCGGGACATCGAATCACCAGCACAATTGATTTATTGCCTGCGGAGGCGGAATCGAACAGATCGCCTTCTTTTATATGACAGATTTTCAGTAGGGGAGTGGCAAAAGATACAGCGCAACAGGTCGCCAAGAGACGAAAGTAAATCAAAAACGGAACAGTGAATATTAATGATAAAACAAATAAAAATAACTACAAGTAATAGGGAATGGGAGAAGCCAACTATTGCTGCACCAGATCGGGCGTCTTGTTGCGCAACACCGTGTTGTTGGCGCGTAGATGGGTGGCTTGTCGTCGTCGTGCCGACTTAACGCTTCGGCCGGCTACGCCATTCGGGTTCTGCCGTGCTGGCACCTGGCGGCCTGTCGACCTTGACCGAGTCGGTGGCAGGACAAGGGACGGTGGTGGTATTAGCTTTTTTACGCCCCCAAGGCCGGACGGCTACTCAGTGCTGGCGGCGATGACATACCGCAATAACTTTGCTCCCGGTCATCGGCGGGTTAATCTACGCTTATATAATCCCATAGGTTGAATTACGGAGGAGCGGCGAATGATCCGATCGACGAGACGCTTGCTTCTTCCTGAGTGCTCTGCTCGCCGCGATGTGGATGGAGGTCGGCGATGAACCGTTCGCGCACCCATTATTGCCCGGACCTCGACCAGGCCACGATGCTGGATGCGCTGCTTAATTGGCGCGAAGAGACGTCCTCGACGGGAGTACTGGCGTTGCTGCCCGAGAGTGAAAAGAACAAGGTGCCGCAGTTGCAGGCGATGTGCCGGACGAGCGGGCTGGATCTGGTCGGGGCGCTGTTTCCGGCGATTATCGAGGGTGCACGATTCCATAGCCAAGGAGCATTGCTGCTTCCTTTCGCCGAAATGCCCGACGCGGCGTTGTTGCCAAACCTGCCGTCCGACGCCAACGCGGCGGCGGCACAGATCGCCGACGCCATCGAGCCTTTACTCAGTGATGCCGGGAATACGCTGTTTCTGATTTTCGACGCCATGCTGCCGAATATCGCGTCGATCCTCGACGCTTTATATCTGCTGCTGGCCGATCGAGTCGCTTATGCTGGCGTCAACGCCGGTAGCGAAACATTCCAGCCGATGTCCTGCCTGTTCGATGATTCCCGCCTTGTCGCCGATGGCGTACTTTGCCTGCTGTTGCCCGGCAATCAAGGCGCAGCGATCGACCACGGTTATCTGGCGCCTAAAGAAATCATCACCGCCACCTCGACAGCCGGCAACCGGATCTTGAGCATCGATTGGCGGCCGGCGTTCGAGGTGTACCGCGAACAGGTGCATCATCTTTATCAGGTCGATCTGTCCGCGGAAAATTTCTACCAGTACGCCACGCATTTTCCCTTTGGGATCGTATTGGCGAACAACGAATTGGTGGTGCGCATTCCGGTCGCGCTGGCCGACGATGGCTCGCTGTTCTGTGTCGGCGAAGTACCGGCAAATGCGATGCTAACCCTGTTATACGCCCCGCAGGTCGACTCGGTGCGCAGCGTCAGCCGCATCAACCAGATCGTGCAGGATAATTTTGGTCCACTGGGCCATCGTGAGTTGCTGTCCTTCTACTGCGCCGGCAGGCGCCTGCACCTCGGGGACGATGCGCTCAAGGAATTGCATTCTCTCAGTACGTCCATGGGCGCGGCCAATGTTGTCGGCGCCTTGTCGCTGGGGGAAATTGGCAGCCTCAGCAACTGGGGCTACCCCTTGTTCCACAACGCCACGCTCGTTTGTCGACCGTGGATGGGGTGAGCATGGAGCGTGAACGCATCCTCACCATTCTTTATGACCTGGCGCTGGTCATCGGTGGTGAGGTAAACCTGCCATCACTGTTGACGAGGACCTTGCAACGGCTGCTGTTTCATACCTCCTTTCCTTCGGGTGTGGTGCTGCTCAATCTGGGCGATGACGAAACCAGTCAGCAGACGCGAGCCGAAGTGGCGACGGTGATCGGCAATTTCGATCTGGCACAACAGCTTGGCAAAACCATTGTCGTACCACAGGCGTTGGTGCGAGGCACCGCCACTCTGCTGGAAGGTCCGGAGCTGCTGACCTTGCTGCCCGGCTGCGACAAATACCGCATCTGTTTGCGTTTGCCGGTCGATGCGAGCGCGACGATCCTGTTGATGGCTCCGTCGATGCCGAAAACCTCCTTGCCGATCACCCTGGTCTTTCAACCGGTGATGGGCAATCTGGCGAAGGCGATTTTGCTATGCCGCCATCACAACGCCTATACCCGCTCGTTGGTCGATGCCAAAGCGCAGGCCGAGTCGGCCAACCGCGCAAAAAGCGCTTTTCTGGCCAACATGAGTCATGAGATCCGCACCCCCCTGAACGGCATCATCGGACTGGCCTATCTTGCTCGTCGCCACACCACCGAAGCCGGCGTGCGAGACCGCCTGGACAAGATCTCGCAGGCGGCGCAGCACTTGCTGCAAGTGATCAACGACATTCTCGACATTTCAAAAATCGAAGCCGGCAAGATGCAATTGGCCGACAGTGACTTCGAATTCGCCATGGTGATCGACAATGTTCTCAGTCTGATCGACGAAAAGGCGCGGGCCAAGGGGTTGACCGTACGCAGCGAAATCGATCCACGATTGAGCGGTTCGTTTCGCGGCGACCCGGTGCGTTTCGGACAGATCGTCCTCAATTTTGCGGGCAATGCTGTCAAATTCACCGAGCGCGGTTCGATCGACCTGTGCGTGCGGCTCGTTGACCAATACCCGGACCACGCGGTCGTCGTCCGGGTCGAGGTCCGCGATACTGGCATCGGCATCAACGACGCCGACCAGCACCGGCTGTTTCAACCCTTCGAACAAGCCGACGCTTCGTCGACCCGCCAGCATGCCGGCACTGGCCTGGGCCTGGTCATCGCCCGGCATCTGGCGCAGATGATGGGCGGCGAAGTCGGCATGGAGAGTCGTCCCGGCATCGGCAGCACCTTCTGGTTCACCGCGCGATTACGGTCAAGTGTCGCAACACAGTCCAATGTCGGCGCGACGCGTGTCCCGGCGGCCTGCCAACAACTTCTGAACCGCTACGCCGGGTATCGCGTTCTGCTCGCCGAGGATAACATCATCAACCAGGAAGTCGCCCGCGCCTTGTTGGAGCAGGCGGGATTACGGGTGGATATCGCCAACAACGGTCTCGAAGCGGTGTCGATGGCCCGAGAAACGGCGTATCAGTTGATTCTGATGGATATGCAAATGCCGGAAATGGACGGTCTGGAAGCCACTCGCCGGCTGCGTGCCTTGCCGGAATTCGCCAAGCTGCCAATTCTTGCGATGACCGCCAATGCCTTCGAAGATGACCGGGAACGCTGCTTCGAAGCCGGCATGAACGACCATATCGGCAAGCCGGTGGCGCCGGAGATGCTGTACAGCACCTTGATGAGCTGGCTCGACAAAGTGACCTCGGCCGATGAGCACACCGGCCGGCCGTAGCCAGGGCGAATGCATGGAGCCTGTACAAGACCCAGACCTTGAGCACGTAAGGGACCGACAATGAGGTGCTTGATCTGGATGCCGCCGTCGCATTTCACCGGGGCGCTGTGCCGGCGAACGAGGACCTGGCGCAAGACAGTGGAGTCGTGCGATCGTCTGTGGGATGGCATTCTCCGGCTTGCCGATCAAAAATTCATGTTATCGTTTTCAATGGCTGTACGGGAATGACCCGCCAGATTTGCCGGTTTCTAGTGGGCAACCATTGAACAATATACCCGTAACCGCTGGCCAGCGTCGGGACGTGGCCGCCAAACCACCTGACGAAATGCTATCCAGAATATCCTCAAGTATCCTGGGGACAGGTATGATATGTTTTGGAGTGGTTACTTGTTGCTGATCGCAACACCTTGATTTGTTAAATGCCAGTCCAGTGAGGCCCACAGGTGCCGGCGCAATGGAAAACGAATCGACGAGGTTTCGTGTTGGCTACAGGGTGAAAACGAAATCCATGAGGCTAGCGGCACAATGAGCGAGACAGTTTTCAATCCGGGCGCTGACGAAGGAACGACTTCGCAGTCTGGCATTCGATTCATGCTGCAATGGCTGGAGAGTCCCCCGGCAGAGAATCCGGCGGAAGAACTTCCTTCCTTGCGACTTCACCTGCGGGCGCTCCGGGATCTGGCGCCTCCACCCTTGCAACGCGCCACACTGGTCGATAGCTTATATCAACGAAGCTTCAACGCCATCGCCAGCATTATTCCCTCGTTAACGCATCCCGTTTTGCCAGTCACTGGCAAAGCGCGCCGGACGGTGCGCAATGTTTTCGAGTTGTTGCAGGCGCTCGGCGACGAGCTGCTCTCGATTCAGCAAATAGTCGATCACAAACCGGGCTCGGACGATCCACGGGACTCCCTTGAACTGGTCTTGTGGCGTAGTTTGCAAACCTTGTATCACCAGTTGATGATCAGTCACATGGTTGCCTCGCCCTCACCTCCCGGCGTATGGCAGCAGTTGCACCAGACTTTTGCGAAGGCACAGTCTTGTCAAGTACAAGACAACGTTCCACCGGGAGTGAGCACCCGTATCAGACACCTCTATCACGCGGCCGTATTGTTGGGCTGCGCGCAGCCGGCCTCGTTGACCGCCCGTGAAGTGATGTTTTTGGCGGCTTATTTCCAGCGTTTTGCTGATCAGGTTGAGGAGTCGACCGTCGCCTCCGATGTCGATTCGGCAATTTTCTGGATCGACCCGAAAAGCGATGTTCCGGCATTCGCCTATCGTCACCATTCTCCGCCAGTGAATATGGCGCCTTATTCCATTTCCTGTGCCCGTCTGCAAACCTTGCTCAACGAGCAGATTGCTGCACTGGAGTCGTCCACACCGGTTCAACAGCTCAATCTGCCGGCTTTCGCTGGCAAGCCTGCGGGTCTCGGCGTTTTGCGCCGTCTGGCAGCACGCTGGGCGGGCAGCGGTAAACGTCGTTTCCCTCGTCGCAAACAGGACGAGCGGACGGTGTTGACCGCCGGTATCGAAGGACTTTGGAATCTTTATCAGGCTGGCGATGGCGCGGAGGTTCTGCTCTCGAACTGGATGATCACCAACGAAAGTCCGGATGGGTACGCGCTGATGCATCTGACCGGCAAGACCGGCATGCTCTCGGTTGGCGACATCGCCGCGGTACGTTCCAGCAAGACCAACGATTGGCAGATTGGCGTGGTCAGATGGGCGATTTCGGCGAATCCGGAGCATCTGGAACTCGGCCTGCAAATTCTAGCGCCGACAGCCATGGCGGCTAAGGCCGTGCAACCCTCCGCCGCCAGCCAGGCTGGCGAACATCTGCCGGTACTTGTTTTACCGGCATTGCCGCGAGTACGAGCCAGGCAACTGTTGATTGCCGCCGTGGGTACGATCGACAAGGAACGGAAAAAAGCGTTGCTGATCGTCGAAAAGCACAATGTCGCGATTCGCGAAATCAAACTGACCGCCATCGACGAACAGACCAGCAGCGTGGAAATTCTGTCGATCGCTCCGGAAGACAATCCGTTTTGAGTGAAGATCGCCCGACTATTGGGATGACTCGCCTGGAAAAACTTTCCAAATCATCTCGATCGAATATCGATCGGCCGCTCTGAAACCCCGCTTTGAAACCCGTTTCTAGTTCGGCTTGACCGCTGACTTCTCCTAGTCATCCGACGACGCTTCGCTTGTTGTGGGCGCTACCATCCCTCGTCGAAACTCGGGTAGTGTCGCCGCCACCAACGCGCCGAGCAAGACCACGGCCCACGACGCATAAAGCCACAGCAGAAACAGCGGCACGGTGGCAAATGCGCCATAAACTGCCGCGTAAGAGGAAAAACCGGCCAAGTAAATGGAGAAGCCTTTCTGCAGGACGATGAAACCGGTTGCGGCGAACAGTCCGGCCAAGGACGCATCCCGCAGGGCGACCCGAGTATTGGGCAGCGCAAAATACAGCCCCCCGAGAAACAGGGCCGCGGCCAGGAATCCCAGTGCTTTGAACAGGATGTGCCGCAGCCAGGGCGGTTCGGCGATCAAACCCAAAGAAGTGGTCACGGCGTAGGAGGTAGCCAGCACGATGGCCGCCATCACCAGCGGCCACAAAGCGATCAGACCGGCGAAAAGTGGCAGGCGACGCCACCAGGAGCGCGGGCGATCAACCATCCACACATGATCGAACGCTCGCTCGATGGTCAACAGCAGCAGGATCACGGTCGCCGCCAGGGTCAATGAGCCAATGGCCGTCATTTCTCCGGCCTTGTTCGAAAATTCAAGCACTTGGCTGATGATCATCTCGGCGCTGCGTTCCGGCAACAAGCTGCGCGCCAAAAATTGATCGAGCTGTTGGACCATGCTTGGAAAAAAGGGCACCAGGGCAACGATGCTCAGCACGATCGCCACCAACGGAACCAGCGACAACAGCGTGGTGAAGGCCAGACTGGCGCTGATCTGATCGAATTTTTCCTCGACGAAGCGTCGCGCGACCTGCACGGCAAACCGTCGCCAAGGGAAGCATGGAGCAGACATAGGACCCTTATAATAACCCGATGTTCGAGATCCTCGTCCTCTACTACAGTCATCGCGGCTCGGTGCTAGCCCTGGCTCAGCAAATCGCGCGTGGCATTGAATCGCAGCCTGGCGTCGGCGCCCGCCTGCGCACGGTACCGAAGGTGTCGACCGTCTGCGAAGCGACACAGGCCGAATCACCGGCCTCCGGCGCGCCTTATGTCGAAGCGCAGGACCTGATCGACTGTTTCGGCTTGGCGCTGGGCAGCCCGACTCGTTTTGGCAACATGGCGGCACCACTGAAATATTTCCTCGACAGCACGGCGGCGGAATGGTCCGCCGGGTTGCTGGTCGGTAAGCCGGCCTGTGTGTTCACCTCGACCGCCAGCGCGCACGGCGGCCAGGAAAGCACGCTGCTGTCGATGATGCTGCCCCTGCTCCATCACGGCATGCTGCTGGTCGGGCTGCCCTTCAGCGAAAGCCTGTTGTCCTCGACCCGCAGTGGCGGCACGCCCTACGGCGCCACACATCTGGCGGGTGCCGAGGGGCAGTCGCTTTTGAGCGAAGACGAACGACGACTGGCCTTCGCACAAGGAAAACGTCTGGCAGGCATCGCCTGGAAATTGTACGGCGGATGATTCGCGCCGCTTACATGACGGCTTGCGTCAGTTTGATCGCGCTGATCTTTCTCTGCCTGGCTTGGGAATTGCGCTTGGCGCCGGTGCAAACCGGCGGCTCTTGGCTGGCCCTCAAATGCCTGCCATTGCTGATGCCGCTGTTCGGCATTCTCAACGGACGGCGTTATACCTATCAGTGGGCGTCGATGCTGATCCTGCTCTACTTTACCGAAGGGATCGTTCGCGCGACCACCGACCACGGACCAGGCCAAGGTCTGGCGGTCGTCGAAACGGTCCTGTCGGTGCTTTTCTTCGTCGCCACGGTGACCTACGCTCGACAGACCCGGCCCGGCACGATGCCTCCGAAAGTCTGATCGCCGGATCCGGAAAATCGGTCGACAGAGGCCCAAGAGCCGATCAAACGTCGGCCTGCGGGTCTACGCGGTCCGGGAACTGCAGTTTGTTCAAGGCATTGAGATAGGCCTTGGCCGAAGCGATCACGATATCGGTATCGGCGCCATTGCCGTTGACGATCCGGCCGGCCCGTTCCAGGCGCACCGTCACTTCGCCTTGCGCATCGGTACCGGTGGTGATCGCATTCACCGAATAGAGCAGCAACTGAGCGCCGCTGGCAGCAATCGATTCGATAGCTTTGAAGGTGGCGTCCACCGGTCCGCTGCCGATCCCCGAGCCTTTTCTTTCGGCGCCGTCAACGTTCAAGGTCACCTCGGCAGCCGGGGTCTCGCCGGTTTCCGAGCACACTCGCGAGTAGGCCAGCTTGTAATACTCGCCGTCGGGAGTCAAATCCTCGTCGGAAACCAGCGCCTGCAAATCTTCGTCGAAAATCTCATGTTTCTTGTCGGCCAGATTCTTGAAGCGGGCAAACGCCAGGTTTAGGTATTCCTCACTCTCCAGAACGATACCCAAGGCCGACAGCCGCGACTTAAAGGCGTTACGTCCGGAGTGTTTGCCGAGCACCAGTTTGTTCTGCGCCCAGCCCACATCCTCGGCCCGCATGATCTCGTACGTTTCGCGATGCTTGAGCACACCGTCCTGATGGATTCCTGATTCATGGGCAAAAGCATTCGCGCCGACCACAGCCTTGTTCGGCTGTACCGGGTAGCCGGTGATCTGCGATACCAGTTTCGATGCGGGAACGATCTGCGTGGTGTCGATCCGCGTCTGGACCGGGAAGACGTCGGCGCGCGTGCGCACCGCCATCACCACTTCCTCCAGCGACGCGTTGCCAGCGCGCTCGCCCAGACCGTTGATCGTGCATTCGACCTGACGAGCGCCGGCCAGCACGGCGGACAGGGAATTGGCGACGGCCATGCCGAGGTCGTTGTGACAATGCGTCGACCAGACCACCTTGTCGGCACCAGGAACGCGTTCGATCAATGTGCGCAACAATTCTCCCCACACTGATGGAACGCTGTAACCGACGGTGTCCGGAACGTTGATCGTCGTGGCGCCTGCCTCGATCGCCGCGCCGAAAACGCGACAAAGGAAATCGACCTCCGACCGCACCGCGTCCTCAGCCGAAAATTCGACATCGTCGGTATATTCGCGCGCCCAGCGTACAGCCTGCACCGCTGCCTCAACCACCTGGTCGGGAGTCATGCGCAATTTTTTTTCCATGTGGATCGGACTGGTGGCGATGAACGTGTGGATTCGACCACGAGCGGCCGGAGCGATCGCCTGGCCGGCACGCCGGATATCGTTTTCGTTGGAACGAGCCAGCGAGCACACCGTCGACCCTTTGACGGTACGTGCAATCGACTGAATGGCGTCGAAATCACCGGGCGAGGCGGCGGCAAAACCGGCTTCGATCACATCGACCTGCATTCGCTCGAGTTGGCGAGCCACACGCAGCTTCTCTTCCTTGGTCATCGACGCGCCAGGACTCTGTTCACCGTCACGCAAGGTGGTATCGAAAATCACCAAATGGTCTTTCATGGCTGGACTCCGAGGAAAAAAGGGACCCGACGCCGTGCCCGGATTCGGGCGGGCGAATTTGATGGAAACCGGGAAAATGAAAACGATGCAGCTCGAACAGATGCCGGTCGGTATCGGCCTGCACCGCACAAAGCAGGATGCGAAATAATTCGGGCCGAGGACTATAAACAGTTTTTAATGATGTTGTCAATTGTGAGGACAGCTCACGGAGTCGACGACCAATATCACGGAGCCGTCAGGCGCCTGGATGTGAGCAACCGGGTCGGCCGGATCGATTTCGGCGCCCCGTGCAGTTCGGCAGACTTGGCGGGGAATCAGAGCGAATGAGCAGCGCAATTCCCTTCTGCTATACTCGTCGGCCTGCATAGCGTCGATTTTCCATGAGCGACAATCCTCCCTCCAGCAACGTTCTCGAGCTCGCCCGTCAGGTTCTGCGCATCGAAGCCGAGGCGGTGGCGGCGCTGATCGAGCGCATCGACGACGATTTTTTGCAGGCGGTCGGGCTGATTCTCAATTGCCACGGACGAGTGATCGTCAGCGGCATGGGTAAATCTGGTCATGTCGGCCGCAAGATCGCCTCGACGTTCGCCAGCACCGGCACGCCGGCCTACTTCGTTCATCCGGCGGAAGCGAGCCATGGCGACCTGGGAATGATCACTCGCGACGACATCCTGATCGCCCTGTCCAACTCGGGCGAAGCGGTCGAACTATTGACCATCGTGCCGATCATCAAGCGGCAAGGCGCCAAATTGATCAGTTTGACCGGCAACCGGCACTCGTCGCTGGCCAGGGAGGCGGATGTGCACCTGGATGCCGGGGTGGTACAGGAGGCGTGTCCGCTGAATCTGGCGCCAACGGCGAGCACGACTGCGGCGTTGGCGCTTGGCGATGCCTTGGCGGTTGCCCTGCTCGACGCCCGTGGCTTTGGCCCCGAGGATTTCGCGCGCTCGCACCCCGGAGGACGGCTCGGTCGCCGTCTGCTGACTCATGTCCGAGACGTGATGCATGTCGGCACGGCGGTACCGCAGGTCTTCGCCGACACGCCGGTCGCCGCGGCCATTCTCGAAATCTCGCGTGGCGGCATCGGCATGACCGCCGTGGTCGATGGCGACCATCGGCTGATCGGCATCGTCACCGACGGCGATCTGCGTCGCGCCTTCGCCGACAATCTCGATCTGCGCACCCGGCTCGTCGCCGACATCATGGGCCGGCGGCCGCATTCGATTGGCCCGGATCGGCTGGCCGTCGAAGCGGTCGAAATGATGGAACACCACCGGATCAATCAACTGCCGGTCGTCGATGAACATCGTAGGGTCCTCGGCGCACTCAATATGCACGACTTGTTCCAGGCGAAAGTCATCTGATGCGCGGCATCGGAACGGCCAAGAGGAGCGCCGCGTTTTTGGAAGGCGCACAAAACTGGCATACCGCCATCATGCCGCTGACGATTCTCCTGGCACTGGCCGCTTTGAGCTTCTGGCTGCGCTACGCCAGCGAGCTGCCCGCCGAACGCCATGATGGAAAAACGCGTCACGATCCGGATTACATCGTCAACGGCGCCATCTTGCGCAAACTCGACCCGGCCGGTGCCCTGCAATATACGTTGGTCGCCCGTGAAATCCGACATTATCCCGACACCGACACCATCGATTTCACCGAACCCCGTCTGCAGCAATTTCATCCGACTCGGCCGACGGTGACTGTCCGCGCTGGCCAGGGCCAAAGCAGTGGCCGTGGACAGCGGATCGAGTTGACAAATACCGTCGAAGTTCGCCGCGCCGCCACCCGCAGCGCCGGCGAACTGATCGTCGAGACTCCGGAATTGACGGTTCTGACCGATGAGGGACGAGCATTCACGAAAAGCAAGATTCTGATTAGACAAGACAAATCGTCGGTCGAGGCGGTAGGCATGCAATTCGACAACCAATCGCAGACCTACCTGTTGGAATCGCAGGTATCCGGCCGAATCGACAGTCCTTCAAGTAGGAAGAAGTGATCCATGCGCACGCCTTTTCATTCTTTCAGCCTGTTAATCCTTTGTTTGGTCGTTCCATTACCAGCAGAAGCGGAGCGAACAGACCGCGACAAACCCATTCATCTCGAAGCCGACCGGATGAGTATCGACGATTTGAAGAAGGTGCAAATTCTCGAAGGCAATGTCGTATTGACACAGGGTAGCCTGGAAATCCGCACGCAGCGCCTGGTGGTCACCCAGGACGCCAACGGCTTCCAGAAGGGAACGGCGACCGGCGGACCGAATGGCCTGGTACGTTTCAAGCAGAAACGTGATGGCAGCAACAGCATCATCGAGGGAGAAGCCGAGCGCATCGAACACGATGCGCGGACCGAAAAAACCGATTTCTACAACCGCGCCCGCATCAAAAGCGGACTCGACGAAGTCAAAGGTCAATTCATTTCTTACGACGCGGTCAATGAAAAATATCTGGTCAGTAACACCGGTCCGTCGCTCAAATCCGGAACGGGAGAGTCGTCCAGCCGGGTAAGAGCGATCATTCAACCCAAAAATCGTGAACAGTCGCCGCCGATCAGCAAAGGAGAACCCTTGCAATTGCGGCCGGCGCAAAGCGTCGTTCCTCGGACAGAGTGAACACCCCGGGCAGCAAGTCGTTCAAACAACGCCTCTCCACCTCTTGTCCCTGCGGCGCCGCAATCGGCGCCCCGGCGAACGATCCCCACGCGCAAATCAAATAAAAAATCTTTCTAAAACAAAATATTATTTTATTTTGTGCGTTGCAACAAAAATATCTTGACAAGCGGACAGAGGCCGTTATAATGCCGCTCATGGTGCAGTGCAGCAAAGAATTCGCCTCTCTTGGGGACGAAGATCAGCACGTTTCGCATTGCACATATTTGGTGTGATGCCCTAACAACCTTGAGGAGATTGACAATGTTTAACACGCCCGAGCAATTCGCCGAAGCCAACAAAGCTTCCGTTGATGCCATGCTGACCCTGGCCAATACCGCTTTGGCCAGTGCCGAGCGGATTGCCGCGCTCAACTTGAACACCGCCCGTTCGATGCTTGAAGACGGGGTGGCCAACGCCAAGGCCATGCTCGGTGCCAAAGACGCCAAGGAATTCTTCTCGTTGCAAGCTTCGATGGCTCAGCCGGGGCTCGAAAAAGCCGTCGCTTACACCCGCAGCGTTTATGAAATCTCGGCACAATCGAAGGAAGAAATCTCCAAATTGCTCGAAACCCAGTTCAGCGAGTTTCAAAAAACGGTAATGGGCCTGCTCGAGAAAGCCAGCAAGAATGCGCCGGCCGGTTCCGATGTCGCGGTCAATGCCGTCAAATCGGCGATCAACTCCGCTACCGCTGCGTTTGAAAACATGAACAAGGCGGCTCGGCAAGTGGCCGACATCGCCGAAGCCAACCTGTCCGCCGCGACCAACGCCACCGTTAAAGCCGTGGGCGCCACCGCCGCCAACATCAAGAAATAATCGGCAGACGGCGCGGCACGAATCCCGCTCACAAGCAGTGATGCAATGCGCCCGCGCCGTCAGACCCTGCCGAAATCAGCGGCAGCCTTTTGATCGGAACGGCTACGCGTTGTCAGCCATCAGACTCCGCCCGTCCGCTTTTCCGCAAGCCAAATACTTTATACGGAGATGTAAATGAGCACTATCGACCTCGAGAAGCTGGCCCAAAGCCAGAAAGCCAACGCTCAAGTCATGATGACCCTGGTTCGTACCGCTTTGCACGGTTTGGAACAACTTTCCGCGCTCAACTTGGCCGCCAGCCGCGAGTTGTTCAACAACGGTGCTACCGGCGCGCAGCAACTGCTGGCCATTCGCGATCCCAAGGAAATCGGCAACGTCGCCAGCGCGCTGGTCAAGCCGAACGTCGAAAAACTGATGGAGTATTCGCGCAACCTGTATGAACTGACCGCCAACATGCAGCGGGAAATCACCTCGGTGATGGAAACACAGTACAACACCCTGCGTCACGACACCGCTGGCCTTGTGGAAAAAGCCGGTTCGCTCTCTCCGGTCTCCGGCGACGTTTTCGGTTCGGCAATGAAGCAGATGATGACGGCTTCGACCACCGCCTTCGAGAACATTTCGCAAATGGCCAAACAGTTGTCCGATATGGTTGACAGCAACGTCAAAGCGGCATCGAGCGCTACCGCGCAAGCCGCCGCCGCGCTGACCGGCAAGAAATAACCTCACCGTCTTGCCCAGTCACTGGGCACCAAAAACCCCGGCTTGCCGGGGTTTTTTTTGTCAATGCCCTGGTCGCGCAAAATGCCTATTCACTTTGCTTCTCGCCGTTTGTATGACTCCATTGATCCGGCCTCCGGGCTGACAAAGTCCAATCGTTGCCGTGAAATCGAATCCGATGGAGGATGGACAAAGAAGACGCGAGAAATCAAATGAGATTCCCTCGGTTTTTCGTTTACCCAAGAGCGGGGTTCGTGCAACCGGCTTTTCCTAAAGTTGCTCTGATCCAGATCTTCAGCAAATCAACCGGCAATCTGTAGCCGAGAGTCGAAGGCTGCCTTTCGGTTGTCGCCTGATGTACTCGAAGTTAACGGCTTTCATTTCGTTGTGGCCGAGATATCGAATTCGATGCCCCCGCGCCCATTCTCGGAACTGTTGAACCAACTTTCCGTTGGCGCATTGTCCCAACAATTGCCCTTGCGGCTCGTCGAACCGATCATGCCGTACTCCTTCATGACCTTGTCACGCCGGGCATGACTGCCGTTCCCTCGCATCAGTCGTTCCAAACGTCAATGCTGACTGAAAAGCCTCTTGCCCGCGGTTCGCGTAACCTGTGGAAACTGCCGCAGGCGCTTTTGAGCTCGCTGAACTCGGCCGTGCAGGCTTTTCGGCCTCTTCATTTCATTCTTTCAAAAGTGACGGTGATTTTACGTCACCCTTGGCAGATGAAATTTCGGGGGAAGCTCATCCACAACCCGTCCGCGCCTGGCGGGAGCAGAGAGCCTGTGCAACCGTTCAGGAAGGCGAGGCGCGAGATGGAACCATCCCGCGTGCTGCTCGCACGCCTGATTTAGTTACAATTCTGCTGCAAATACTGACGGTTACGGACGATTTCCTGTTCGCGCTGCGCATCGTCCATGAACATCCGCTCGCCTTTGCTATCATGGATCAGCACGCGTTCCCCGGATTCGAACAGTCGAAGCGCGCGCCGCGCCTGATCGCAGTTCTCCTGTTTTTCGGCGGCCAGGCGCGTCTCTTTTTCGGCCTTCTCGGCACTTTCCTTCGATTCCTTTTGACGCTTGCGAAAGTCCATCTCCCGGTCGGCCATGCTCTTGCCGGCATCGCTTGCCGGGGGAGACTCGGCTTCGATTTTTTTCGCTTTACGGACGCTGTTGGGCGGTGGACGATCGGAAATGATCGTTTTGTTGTTTTCGTCCTGCCAACGGTAAATCTGCGCCTCGACGGCGACCGAGGAAGCGAACAGGAGCAAGGTAAGGATTATGCGTTTCATGGGGCGACGAGGCTCGACAGGGCACGCTGTATAATACTGATTTGTGATCCTGGATCAAAGCCATGCGTTTAATCCACAAGGCGTTGACCTTCGACGACGTCCTCCTCGTACCCGCCCACTCCTACGTCATGCCGCGCGATGTCAGCCTGCGAACACGTCTGACGCGCAACATCACCCTCAATCTGCCGCTGGTCTCGGCGGCGATGGACACGGTCACCGAAAGCCGCTTGGCGATCGCCCTAGCCCAGGAAGGCGGCATCGGCATCGTCCATAAAAACCTCTCTGCCAAGGCACAGTCCGCCGAGGTGGCTAAAGTCAAGCGTTTCGAATCAGGGATTCTCAAAGATCCGATCACCGTTCCGCCAAGCATGTCGGTTCGCGATGTGCTGACCCTGACCCGGCAGCACAAAATTTCCGGGGTCCCGGTAGTCGATGGCGAAACCGTTGTCGGCATCGTCACCAATCGCGACTTGCGCTTTGAAACCAAGCTCGATCAACCGGTGCGCAACATCATGACCCCGCGCGAGCGGCTGGTTACCGTTCGTGAAGGGGCGACGATCGAAGAAGGTAAGGCACTGATCCATAAGCACCGTCTCGAACGGGTGTTGGTGGTCAATGACGATTTCGAGCTGCGCGGACTGATCACCGTCAAAGACATCATCAAAACCACCGAGCATCCCGATGCCAGCAAGGACAGCGCCGGTCGCCTGCGCGTCGGCGCCGCCGTCGGCGTCGGCCCCGGAACCGAAGAACGTGCGGAGATGCTGGTCGAAGCCGGTGCCGACGTACTGGTCGTCGATACCGCGCACGGTCACTCGCAAGGCGTTCTCGACCGTGTCGCTTGGATCAAGAAAAACCTGCCGCGGGTAGAAGTGATCGGTGGCAACATCGCCACCGCCGATGCTGCGCGGGCGATGATCGATCACGGTGCCGACGGGGTCAAGGTTGGCATCGGTCCCGGCTCGATCTGCACCACGCGTATCGTCGCCGGGGTCGGCGTGCCGCAGATCACCGCCATCCAGATGGTCTTCGAGGCGCTACAGGATACCGGCATACCACTGATCGCCGACGGTGGCATCCGTTATTCGGGTGATATTTCAAAGGCCATCGCCGCCGGTGGCGCGGCGGTGATGCTCGGCGGGCTGTTCGCCGGAACCGAAGAAGCCCCGGGAGAAGTCGAGCTGTATCAGGGACGATCGTACAAATCGTACCGGGGCATGGGATCGATCGGCGCGATGGCGGCCGGAGCCGCCGACCGCTACTTCCAGGACCCGACGGCCAATGTCGACAAACTGGTTCCGGAAGGTATTGAAGGTCGCGTGCCTTACAAGGGTTCGGTGCTGGCGGTGATCCATCAACTGATGGGCGGCTTGCGCTCGTCAATGGGCTACCTGGGCTGCACGACGATCGAGGAAATGCACGAACGCGCCGTTTTCGTCGAAATCACCGCGGCTGGAGTCCGGGAATCGCACGTTCATGACGTCCAGATTACCAAGGAAGCACCGAATTACCACATCGAATGACCCTTCCGATGGCAAAGATGCTGCGTTTTTGAGGTCCACCATGTCTCACCAGAAAATCCTGATCCTCGACTTTGGCTCCCAGGTTGCCCAGTTGATCGCCCGTCGAGTCCGTGAGTTGCAGGTCTATTGCGAGTTGCATCCCTACGATGTCGGCGAGTCGTTCATCCGAGATTTCTGCCCACAAGGGATCATCCTTTCCGGGGGGCCAAACTCGGTCTATGCGGTCGACGAATTCAAGGCGCCACCGCTCATCTTCGAGATGGGCGTGCCGGTGCTCGGCATTTGCTACGGCATGCAGACCATGGCCGCGCAACTGGGAGGAACGGTGGAAAGCGCCACACACCGTGAATTCGGTTACGCCGAGATGCGTGCGCACGGCCACTCCCTGCTGTTCAAGGATCTCGAGGACCGTCAGAACACGGCTCAGCATGGGCTGCTGGATGTGTGGATGAGCCATGGCGACAAAGTCACCGCATTACCGCCGGGGTTCAAAATCATCGGCAGCAACCCGGCAACCCCGATCGCCGCCATGGCCGACGAAGCGCGCCGTTTTTACGGCGTGCAATTCCATCCGGAAGTGACCCACACCCTCAAAGGCAAGGAAATTCTCGGTCGCTTCGTCCGCGAGATCTGCGGCTGCGGACACGACTGGAATATGCCCAATTACGTCGATGAAGCCGTGGCCAGCATCCGTCAGCAGGTCGGCCGCGAAGAAGTCATTCTCGGGCTGTCCGGGGGGGTCGATTCCTCCGTCGCCGCCGCGCTGATTCATCGCGCGATCGGCGATCAACTGACCTGTGTCTTCGTCGACAATGGTTTGTTGCGCCTGAACGAAGCCGAACAGGTGATGGAAACCTTCTCTCATCACCTCGGCGTCAAAGTGATCCATGTCGATGCAGGCAGTCAGTTCATGCAACAACTGCGAGGCGTTGTCGATCCAGAAGAAAAGCGAAAAATCATCGGCCGCGAATTCATCGAGGTTTTCCAGGCTGAAGCAAGCAAATTGCCGAATGCCCGTTGGTTGGCGCAAGGCACGATCTATCCGGACGTGATCGAATCGGCTGGCGCCAAAAGCAAGAAAGCGCACACCATCAAGAGCCATCACAACGTTGGCGGATTGCCGGAAAAGCTGAACCTGTGGCTGCTCGAACCGCTACGCGAACTGTTCAAGGACGAAGTCCGTGAGCTCGGCATCACCCTTGGCCTGCCACACGACATGGTCTACCGGCACCCCTTTCCCGGTCCCGGCCTAGGGGTGCGCATCCTCGGCGAAGTCCGGCCCGAATACGCTGATCTCCTTCGTCGTGCCGACGCGATTTTCATCGACGAACTACGCGCCGCTGGTTGGTACGACAAAACCAGCCAGGCTTTCGCGGTCTTTTTACCGGTGAAGTCGGTTGGCGTGATGGGCGATGGCCGAACCTACGAATATGTCGTGGCCCTGCGTGCCGTCGAAACACGGGATTTCATGACCGCGCAATGGGCGGAATTGCCCCATTTCCTGCTCGGCAAGGTAGCCAACCGGATCATCAATGAGGTGCGGGGAATCAATCGAGTCGTCTACGATATCTCCAGCAAGCCCCCGTCGACAATCGAGTGGGAGTGATTCGGAGTCTGGCATTGGTTGGCACCTTAAGGCACCAAAGCCGCCCTAAGCCCGCGTCACTGCAAGCTTTTTCGCTTCTGTGGCTGGCACGGGCTAACAATCTCAGGGCAATCGCATGAATGCCAACGTCGTTGAGCCTCCGAAATAATCGTTTACGCTCGATGAGTTACAAAGGGGCTGTTCACAGGCCATTGATTTGTATAGTTTTCTGTCTTTTTGGAGTGTTCCATGAAGGCAGCAAGCAAGTTCCGTTTGGTCGACGTGTGGGTGGGCGTGCGCGATCCGAGACAGGCGACCAAGGTCGAGCACGACCTGATCGAGTTGCTGGTGGTTTCAGTCAGCGCGGTCCTGTCAGCGGCCGACACCTTTGTCGAAATCGAGGCCTGGGCGAAAGAGAAGCAGGAGTGGTTGCGGCAGTATCTGAAACTCGAGCAGGGCATTCCCTCGCACGACACCTTGGGCCGGGTCTTTGCGGCGATTGATCCCGACGAATTCGGGGCGGCTTTCGTGCGCTGGGTGGGCCGTGTTGCCTGCGCTGGCGAACAGCGACGTGGTGGTCATCGACGGCAAGACCCGTCGTCGGTCGGGAAAGGTGGGCGCCACCCCTCTTCACCTGGTCAGCGCCTTTGCCGCCCAAGAGGGTGTGGTGCTCGGGCAGCGCGCGACTGCCGAGAAGTCGAACGAGAAGAGACCGCCATCCCGGAGCGGCTGGCGACCTGGGCACGGCCAGGCGGCATCGTCACCATCGATGCGATGGGCACGCCGCCCAACATTGCGCAGACCATTCGTGACCGCGGTGCGGACGACCTCTTGGCCTCAAGGACCATCAGCCCACGCTGACCGAATCGATCAACGACGTCTTCGGCGCTTTCGAGGCGGCACCCGCCAAGACGCCCCACCCGTTCCACAAAGTCGTCGAGAAGGATCATGGCCGGATCGAAGTGCGTCGCTGCTACGTCTTCAACCCGCTCGACGGTCTGCACGCCCCCGAGCGCGGGCCAGACCTGAAATCCTTTGCGGTGATCACCACCGAACGAACCCTCAGGGGGGAAAAGACGTCCTTTGAACATCGTCTCTATCTCAACAGTCTGCCCCCTGACGCTCAGCGCCTGAATCAGAGCGTTCGTCTGCACTGGCGGGTCGAGAACAGTCTGCACTGGTGCATGGAGGTGGTCTTTGGCGACGACCAGTTGCGGGCCCGTACCGATCATGCCGCTCACAACCTCGCCGTCGTGCGCCAGTTCATCTTGAATCTCATCCGCCTCTCCCCGGTCAAGCGCAAGGGCGGCCTCAAGGTTCAGCGCCTCATCGCCGCCACCTCCGATACCTTCCGCGCCGAACTCCTCGGTCTTCTATAAGATTCATGCGATTGCC
This sequence comes from Accumulibacter sp., assembly GCA_016789495.1. Classification (GTDB taxonomy): domain Bacteria; phylum Pseudomonadota; class Gammaproteobacteria; order Burkholderiales; family Rhodocyclaceae; genus Accumulibacter. Next base: position 39,651 of record JAEUOJ010000072.1, read on the forward strand.
CTGCTCAGACCGGACAGGTCCTGCACGGCGATGAGAAGACAGTGTATCTGGAGGCGGGCTACACCGGCGTCGAGAAGCGGGAAGAACTGAAGGACCTGGCCATTGACTGGCAGGTCGCGATGAAGCGCGGCAAGCTCAAAGCCCTGCCGGAAGACCGCGTGCTGGGTCAGCCGCTACGCAAGCTCGAATCCGTAAAAGCCCGCATTCGGTCCAGGATGAACACCCGTTCCACATCGTCAAGAACC
>JAEUOJ010000075.1 GCA_016789495.1 Accumulibacter sp.
GAGCAATGCGCTCGACCTGTCAGGACCAAGGCATAAATTATATTATAATTATCTGATAAATTGTCACTTTTTACGAAATTTATGGAATGCGGCCGGCTTGGTTTTATCTGGATGAGGTTCTTGATCAATTCGACGAAGACCGAGGAGAGGGTGTCGAGACCGTCCAGTCCTTGGCGATGCAGGGTAGTGATGTCAGAGGCGTCCGCGGTCCGGACGTAGTCGAGCCGCGACCTCAACCGGAGAAATGGGGTCGCAATGCGCGGCCTACTCGGGAAACGCTTCCAGAATCACCTGATTCATTTGCCCGACCGGTGAGCCGCGCCGGGCACGCTGGCCGAAATGACGGTCTTCCGAGGCCAGCGTCTTGATGCGGTTACGCACCAGTCCCTTGATCGTTACTCGCGTGCCACGGATCGGCAAGACGGCGCGCAAGCGTTCCGAGCCTTGCAAGGCGATGATCTGTATCCCTTTGCCGGCGGAAAGTCGCTTCATTTGAGACAGCGGAAAAATCAACAACCGGCCGTCTTCGGACAAAGCGGCCAAGTGATCGGCGTTCGCAAGGCGAGCTGGTGGCAGAATGCTCGCGCCTTCTTCGACGGTCAGGAAAGTCTTGCCGGCTTTCTGGCGCGACAGCAAATCGCCGAAGCGGCCGATGAAACCGTAGCCCGAGGTCTTGGCAAAAAGTAGCTCGTCCGCCGGCTGGCCGGTGAGCACATGCGCGATCTTGCCACCGCCGAGTTCGACGAACGACGATAGCGGCGCTCCCATCCCGCGCCCATCCGGCAGACTGGCAATGGCGACGGTGAATGCTCGACCTTCGTTGGACAGGATCACCAGAGAATCGACCGAGCGGCATTCGAATGCCGATCCGGCGCGGTCGCCGTCCTTGAATGCGATTCCCGATAGGTCCAGGGCATGGCCTTGACGGACGCGAGCCCAGCCTTTTTCGGAAATGATCACCGTCACCGGCTCGTCGGCGACGGCGGCGGCTTCGGCGCGGGAGGCGATGGCTGCCGGTTCGACGATCGTTCGCCGGGCATCGCCGTATTTTGCTGCGTCGGCCTTGATTTCGCGGATCGTCTGCCGACGCAACAAGGCATCACTGCCAAGCAGCTTGATCAGGCCGTCGCGTTCGGTACGCAATTTGGCCAGTTCCTGCTCGATGCGGATCCCTTCGAGACCGGCCAACTGACGCAGGCGGATTTCGAGAATGTCTTCGGCCTGCCGGTCGGAGAGGGCGAAGCGGGCGATCAGCGCCGCTTTGGGGTCGTCGGCTTCGCGGATGATGCGGATCACCAGGTCAATGTTCAGGAAGACGATGTGCCGTCCCTCGAGCAGGTGTATCCGGTCGTCGATTTTTTGCAGGCGGTATTCGCTGCGCCGTTGGACGGTTTTCAGCCGAAAGGTGCACCATTCGCCAATCAGGTCGACCAGCGATTTCTGGCATGGTCGGCCATCGATGCCGACGGCGACCAGATTGATCGGCACCGGGCATTCCAGACTGGTGTGGGCCAACAGCAGGCCGATGAATTCCTGGCGACTGATTCGCGAGCTGGTCGGTTCGAAGACCAGTCGCACATCGTCCTCCTTGCCCGATTCGTCGCGTGCGCGGTCGAGTTGCGAAGCGAGCAGTGCCTTGAGTTGCGCGGTGGCCTGTTCAATGGTCTTTTTGCCAGGTTTCGGTTGCGGATTGAGCAGGTTGCCGATTTCGGCGAGGACTTTGGCCGACGACACGCCGGGCGGCAATTCGGTGAATACTACTTGCCAGGCGCCGCGGGCCAATTCCTCGATCTGGTAACGCGCGCGTACGCGCAGGCTGCCGCGGCCACTGGCGTAGGCGGCGGCGATGTCGTTGGCCGGGGAAATGATCTGGCCGCCGCCGGGATAATCCGGTGCGGGCAGGTGGCTGAGCAATTCGGCCAGTCCGGCGCCGGGGTGTTCGATTTTGTGAATCGCCGCGGCGGCCACTTCGTGCAGGTTGTGAGAGGGAATCTCGGTAGCCATGCCGACGGCGATGCCCGAGGCGCCATTGAGCAGCAGGAAAGGCAGGCGAGCTGGCAGGAAGGCCGGTTCGTCGATCGAACCGTCGTAGTTGGGCTGGAAATCGACGGTGCCTTCGCCAAGTTCGCCGAGCAACAGTTCGGCGATCGGCGTCAGCCGCGCTTCGGTGTAGCGCATCGCCGCCGGGTTGTCGCCGTCACGTGAACCGAAATTGCCCTGGCCGTCGACCAGCGGATAGCGCAGGGTGAAGGGCTGTGCGACGCGAACCATCGCGTCGTAGGCCGAGGTGTCGCCGTGCGGGTGGAATTTGCCGATCACGTCGCCGACGACGCGTGCCGACTTGACCGGCTTGGCGGTCGGGGTCAGTCCGAGTTCACGCATCGCGTACAAGACTCGTCGCTGAACCGGTTTCAGTCCATCCTTGACGTCCGGCAGGGCCCGGCCCTTGACCACGGCAATGGCGTAGTCGAGGTAATCGCGCGCCGCGGAATCATGCAACAGAATGCTGTCGTTCTCTTCGTCGGCGGTGCCGGACGGCTGCGCCGGGTTTGTTGGAGGCGGCAGGTCGTCGAACAGGTCGGGTGTGGAATCTTTGCGCACTGCTGGTCTATCCTCAAATTTCGGCGCCGATCAGCGCGCCATTCTCTTCCATCCACGCCCGGCGTCCGGCCGATTCACCCTTGGCCATCAGCATGTTCATCACCGGCTTGGCGGTATCACTGTCCGGCAGGCGTACCCGAATCAGGCGGCGGGTGTCCGGCGACATCGTCGTTTCCCAGAGTTGCTCGGGGTTCATTTCGCCGAGACCCTTGAAACGCGAAATCGACACCGCATCGGTTTTTACGCCTTCGCGACGCAAACGTTCGAGTGTCGCTTCAAGTTCGGCGGTATCGAGCGCGTAGATCTTGCGCGGTGGCCGGCTCTTGCCTTGTCCGGGAACATCGAGGCGGTACAGCGGCGGCTGGGCGAAATACAGGTGGCCACGGGCGATCAGCCGCGGAAAATGCCGATAGAACAGCGTGCATAACAGTACCCGGATATGCGAACCGTCGACGTCGGCGTCGGTCATGATCACCACTTTGCCGTAGCGCAGATCGGCCAGCACACTATCCGATGCGCTGGCCGGATGCGGATCGATGCCCAGCGCGACAGCGATGTCGTGAATTTCCCGATTGGCGAACAGGCTGCCGGGGTCGACTTCCCAGGTATTGAGCACTTTGCCGCGCAAGGGCAGGATGGCCTGCAAGTCCTTGTCACGTCCCGACTTCGCCGATCCGCCGGCGGAATCGCCCTCGACCAGGAAGATTTCGTTGCGCTTGACATCCTCGCTCTGGCAGTCGGAGAGCTTGCCGGGCAGGATGGCGACACCGGTTTGTTTGCGTTTCTCGATCTTCTGGCCGGCGCGGGTGCGCGCCTGTGCGGCGCGGATCGCCAGATCGGCGATCCGTTTGGCGGCATCCGGATGTTCGTTGAGCCATAATTCCAGCGGGTCGCGCAACATGCGCGACACCAGCGCGACCGCGTCGCGGGAATTCAGCCGTTCCTTGGTCTGTCCCTGGAACGAGGGATCGAGCATCCGCACCGCCAGAACGAAACTGGCGCGCGAGAAAACATCTTCGGCCGCGAGCTTGACGCCTTTGGGCAGCAAGGTATGGTGTTCGGCGAAGCTGCGGATGGCATCGAGCATCGCCTGTCTCAAGCCGGCCTCGTGGGTGCCACCCGCCGGTGTCGGGATCAGATTGACGTACGATTCGCGCGCCAGATTGCCGTCGGCGGTCCAGCAGATTGCCCAGGCCGCGCCGGAGCCCGCCGGAAAGTTTTCATCGCCTTTGCCAGCGTATTTCTCACCGCTGAACACCGGGGCGACACTTTCGCCGTCGAGTTGTTCGCCAAGATACTGCCGCATACCGGCGGCGAAACACCATTCATTGGTCGTGCCGTCCTCGACGGTCAGCGTCACCCGCAGTCCCGGCAGCAGCAACGCCTTGCTGCGCAGCAGCCGTTCGAGGTGCGGCAGCGGGATGGTCGGCGAATCGAAATAGCGGGCGTCTGGCCAGGCGCGTACGCGAGTGCCGCTACTTTTGCGCGGGGCATCGCCGACTTTGTGCAAGGGTTCGAGCACTTCGCCGCCGGCGAAAACCATCTGGTGCCGCGCGCCATCGCGAACCACTTCGACTTCCAGGCGGGTCGACAAGGCGTTGGTCACCGACACGCCGACACCGTGCAGACCGCCCGAAAAGCGGTACGCCGAGTGTTGGCCGTCCTTGTTGAACTTGCCACCGGCGTGCAGTCGGGTGAAGACCACCTCGACGGTCGGTACTTTTTCCATTGGATGCAGTTCGACCGGAATGCCGCGACCGTCGTCCTGCACCGTCACCGACTGGTCGCGATGGACGGTGACCGCGATCCGCTGACAAAAGCCAGCCAATGCTTCGTCGGCGGCATTGTCGATCGCTTCCTGAACAATATGCAGCGGACAATCGGTACGGGTATACATCCCGGGACGATGGCGTACCGGCTCGAGTCCTTTGAGGACCGCGATCGATTCTGCGTTGTAACTCATCCGTCTGAAGTCTCCTGACAGCCACGCGCGGTGGCCGAACCGAAAAACGCCACAGCAGATACTGGCGCATGGCTATGGCGAGCGCGGAGTGTACTACCGACGGCTGCCTGCACCTACTGCCGTGGTGTAGTCGCCGCACCGGGGCGAGTCTTTGGTCATCAGGCGTTTTCGGTCATTCGGCGGAGGGTGGGACGTCGGGCGATGACCGGGAAACGAATCGATCGGCTACGCCGCCATCCTGGAATGTTAGAATGGCTTCCTTAAACCAGTCAGTCCCGAGCCAGCCATGATTTCTGATCGTCTTCTCGATGCTGAAATAGAGCGCAATGTCGCCGCCTCACTCGCCGAGGATGTCGGGGATGGCGATCTGACCGCGCAACTGGTTCCCGCCGACGTTGTCAGTCGTGCGGTGGTGGTGGCTCGCGAGCCGGCGGTGCTCTGCGGCAGCCGCTGGTTCGATCGCTGTTTCAAAACGCTCGATGCCCGGATCGCCATCACCTGGCGGGTGCGGGACGGCCAACGGGTTACCGCCGAGCAGGTGCTCTGCGAAATTGAAGGCCCGGCGCGCGCGCTGCTCTCCGGTGAGCGTAGCGCGCTCAATTTCTTGCAGTTGCTTTCCGGGGTGGCGACCAAGGCGCGGCAGTTCGCCGACCGGGTCAGTGGTACCGACGCGCAGGTGGTTGATACGCGCAAGACGCTTCCCGGCTTGCGTCTGGCGCAGAAATACGCCGTTCAGTGTGGTGGCGGTGGCAATCACCGCTTGGGTTTGTACGATGGCATCCTGATCAAGGAAAACCACATTTTGGCGGCCGGCAGCATCGCCGCCGCGATGGTCGCCGCGACCGAGGTGGCCGTGCAGGCCGAGGGACGGTGTCAGTTCATCCAGATCGAGGTCGAGAATCTCGGCGAGTTGCAGCAGGCATTGGCGGCAGGAGCGCGAATGGTTCTGCTCGACAACATGAGCCTGGCCGAGATGCGCGAAGCGGTGAACCTGGCGGCAGGTCGCGCGGTTTTGGAAGCTTCCGGCAATGTCAGCCTGGAAACGGTGCGAGCGATCGCCGAAACCGGCGTCGATCGCATTTCGATCGGTGGCTTGACCAAGGATGTTCGCGCGCTCGATCTGTCGATGCGTTTCGAGTCGCGGTGAGGGTAAGCGGTTGGTGAATGCCGATATCAATCGCGGTTGTCGTCTGGTCGTTGACCTGCGTCCGTAACAAGGAACCTGCGCGCTGAAAGAACACTGATGATGCCATGGGGTCGTCGTGAACGGGCCTATGGTCGTTACTTTGGCGTCAAAGTTTTTGACAGCCGGGCTAGCGTCCATCGCTGATTGATGTTCGCCGTTTCCGGCGGCGGTCGGTTCATCGTCAAATGAGACGTATTATTAATGCAAGTTCGCCTGTTGAAGCAGTTATATAATCGTGCCGAACCGATGTCCTGTCCTATGGGCGACGGTTTCGAGCCAGAACACAATAGGGGGTCCGATGCTATTCGCGTTGTTCTATGTAGTAGCCATCACCATACTGGTTTTGCACTTCACGGGCTTTCTCGCGCGGCATAACCTCGAGTGGTTGGTGTTGGTACTCGCTGCCGCCGTCTTTCCGGCGGTGATCTACTTATAATTATTTTAAAAATCAGAAGCGAATCGAAATTGGTTGCAAGACAAACCAATACCCGGGTGGGACGGCGCGAGTCAATCGGCAGAGCGGTCGAGTTTGGCAACACCACTCGGTTCTGCCGACCCAGGATACTGATGAAGTCCAGTTTTGCTATCGGAAGAATTGTTCGCTCGGCTTGTTAAACTGAACGGTGGGGTGGTGATCCGGCAATCGGCCGATTCTGCTGCCGGATTCCTATACAACCGGCGACCGACCATTTGATCGAGAACCGAACAGCATGGGGCGAATTTGTCGTAACTGCATCAGGCCAGGGTAATGCTCAGTTCGCCGACACCGTCGATGCCAGCAATCAGCTGATCGCCGCGAGTAACCGTCGAGACCCCGGCGGGCGTACCGGTGAAGATCAGGTCGCCGGCTGTCAGTCTCACATAAGTCGATAATTTGGAAATGATTTCGGCGACATTCCATGACATTTGCACGAGATTGCCATGCTGTCTGGATTGACCGTTGACTTTCAACCAGATCGTCCCGCGCGTTGGGTGACCGATGGCGTCAACCGGTTGTAAGGCGGCGATCGGCGCACTGTGGTCGAAACCCTTGGCCATGTCCCACGGGTGTCCCTTGTCCTTCGCCAGCTGTTGCAAATCCCGTCGTGTCAGATCGATGCCGACGGCGTAGCCGAAAACGCAGACCAGCGCCTGTTCGACGGCAATGTCGGTCCCGCCGGCGGCCAACGCGACGACCAGTTCCACTTCATGTTGCAAATTAACGGTTGCCGGTGGATATGGCACCTTGCCGCCACCGGCAACCAGCGCGTCAGCGGGCTTGCTGAAGAAAAAGGGTGGTTCGCGGGTGTCGGCGCCCATTTCCGCCGCGTGGTCGGCATAGTTGCGGCCAACGCAATAAACGCGATGGACCGGGAATACGGCCTCACTACGGGCGATGGGCACATGAACCGTTGCCGCGGGTGGGAAAATGTAACGCATGATGTGCTCCTCGAGCATTGTATCTTGCTGAATAAAATGAAAGTATAGCGCGAAACACCGGCTCTTCCGAGGGGGATGCCATCGCCGGGAACAGGTGGGAAGACGAGTCCTCCAGGGCCGGGAGTCGGCGAAGTTGATGGGCGCCTTCGGCCGGGGTGGGACCGCTGGGCATGGGGTTGCGTCAGGTGCTGATGATGTGCAAGTCGCGGGCGTAGCCACCGAAAACGATCAACATATCGACCCACCTCTTCCTA